>NZ_JBTVYK010000006.1:0-144705 GCF_054788135.1 Streptomyces sp. O3 | reverse complement strand
TGCGAGGAGACGACGACCGTGTCCAGACGGACCGGCCTGTCGCCGTCGTACTCGATGGTGACCTGCGTCTTGCCGTCCGGGCGCAGGTAAGGGGCGGTGCCGTCCTTGCGTACCTGGGTCAGGCGGCGGGACAGGCGGTGGGCCAACTGGATCGGCAGCGGCATCAGTTCGGGCGTCTCGTCCGAGGCGTAGCCGAACATCAGGCCCTGGTCGCCCGCGCCGCCGGTGTCCACGCCCTGGGCGATGTCCGGGGACTGCGCGCCGATGGACACCGAGACGCCACAGGAGGCGCCGTCGAAGCCCTTGGCGGACGCGTCGTAGCCGATGTCGAGTACGGCTTCGCGTACGAGCCCGGCGATGTCGGCGTACGCCTTGGTCGTGACCTCGCCCGCCACATGCACCTGGCCGGTGGTGATCAGCGTCTCGACGGCGACGCGGGAGGCCGGGTCCGCGCCGAGCAGGGCGTCCAGGATGGTGTCGCTGATCCGGTCGGCGATCTTGTCGGGGTGCCCTTCGGTCACGGACTCCGACGTGAAGAGCCTGCGGACGCCGCCCATCTCAGGCCACCTCCGCGCGGAAGAAGCTCTCGTCGATGGCGGACAGGGTGCGGATGGCGTCCACCTCCAGGGTTTCCATCTCGATGGACTTGCCGCTGAGTTGCTCCAGCAGGAAGACGAACTCGACGAAGGAGAGCGAGTCGATCAGTCGGTTCTCGATGAGGTCCAGGTCGAGTGCGATGTCGGTGCGCTCTGGGTGGCGCTTGAGGATCCAGTCCTTGACCTGCTGCAGACCGTCGTTCATGGGAGTGCTCCTTGGCGTGGTGGAGGTGAAAGTGGGGGTGGAAGTGGGGGCGGAAATGGGGGAAATGAGGGAAAGGGGTGTGGGCGGCTTGGGTGAGGGCATGGGCGTCGTGGTGAGGATGGGGGCGGCGACCGCCACCGCGTAGTCCACGTCGTGGCTGATGCTCACGGTGATCTCGGCGATCCCGGACTCCGCGGCCATCTCGGACGCGGCGCGCCGCAGGTGGACCAGCGGCCAGCCGCCGTCCGAACGGCGCACCACGATGTCCAGCCAGGGGAGGAATCTGCCGCGGACCCGCAGGGTCTTGAACGCCGCCTCCTTGGCCGCGATACGCCCGCACAGGCCGAGCAGGTCGAGCCCGGTGGACGTACGGCAGTCGGACAGTTCGCCGGGGTCGAGCATCCGGCTGAAGAATCCCTCCCCGTGTTCGGCGAGCAGCCGCCGTACGCGGCTCACGGAGACGATGTCCATGCCGAGATTCGCCCAGCCCATGCCGCCCGCCGGTGGTGGGGCGGTGGGACGGGCCGTCACCTCAGCTCACCGGCCCGCCGGGGGGAGAGGGCGGCGACGGGGGCGGCGACGCGGGGGCGGCGACCGGCTCACCTGCGACAGCCGCCCTGGCCCGCTGTACGGCCTCCGTCGCGGCCTCCCAGCCGCCGTGCCGCCGGGTCAGCGCGGACAGCCAGCGTTCCAGGCCGAAGGCCACACAGCTGGTGAAGGCAGGTCCGCCGGTGCTGTCCAGGGTGATCGCGCAGCGGTCGCCGAAGAAGTTCCGGTGCGTGTTGACCGAGGCGATGGCCAGGTCCTCGTACAGGAACTCGTGCTTGACGGGCGACAGTCGCTGCATGACCGCCTTGGAGCCGCCCTTGTCGAAGAACGGGTCGGTGGCGGCCTCCTTGCGCAGCGGCAGGTCCAGGGCGCTGGCGAAGGCGTGGACGCGTTCGGTGAAGGCGCACAGGTGTTGTTCGGCGTGCTCGCGGTTGCCGATGGCGACGATTTCCCGCATACGGAACGCGAGTTGGCGGCGCAGCCCCTCGTACCGCGCCTCCTGCCGGAAGCACCAGCTGACGATGGTGACGAGGGTGTCGTCGGCGACGCGTCGGCCCTGGTGGTCGAGGTAGACGGCGTAGCAGGACGCGGACGGCAGGCCCAGCTCGGCCGGTCGCAGGGCCTGGCAGGGGAAGCAGCCGGTGTCGGCGCAGAACGCGGCGTCCTCGTCGCCGCGGCGGTCCAGGTCCAGCGGGGTCGCGACAACGGCCTGGTGCGGGAAGTTGTCGTAGTAGTCGAGGCGGGCCAGGTCGGCGGCCGGGAGCAGGGGCGGCATGGTCATGGCTCGGGCGCCGGACGCGATGCCCCAGCTCTCGAACGTGTCGTCGAGGAGGCGGAGCAGGGCGGTGCCCTCGGGGCCGAGGGAGGGCAGGCCGCCTGCGGGCGCGGATGCGGGTGCGGGCGCGGGTGCGGGCGTCGGGGGTGAACTTCGTTCTGTGGTGGTACCGGTTACGGTCATGAGCCACCTCTCGGTGTGGGACGAAGGGGCGGGCCGGGACAGGGATGCGCTAGACGACGGGGAGCGTGTCGTCGGTGAAGATCCCGGTCTTGAGGAAGAAGGCGAGCGGCTTGCGGATCGCCTTGCGCTCGTGGACGCGCCGCCGCTCGTCGGCGACCAGCGCGTTGCGCAGCGCCAGCGGGTCCGCGACGCCCGCGTCGCGGTAAACATGCGGGTTATAGAGGGAGTTGACGCTGAAGACGACGTACCGCTTCAGGTAGGCCTCGACCTCGCGCAGCCGCTCGGGACCGACCGCCTCGCACATCCGTGTGTGCAGCAGGGCGACCAGTTCGCGGCCGAAGGCGATATGCCGGGATTCGTCCTGGTGGTGCAGCCGGTTGACCTGCCGGATGGTGTCGCACAGGGTGCTGTCCTGCGCCATCTTGGTGTTGTAGTGGTCGACGAGTTCCTCGAAGAACAGGATGCGGGCGAACACCAGGAAGTTCTCGACCTCGGGCTCCCAGGCGGAGTCCGCGCGCATCGCCGTCGAACCGTAGATCTTGTCTCCGTAACGGCGGCAGAACTCGGCGAAGAACCACATGTGTTCGTTCTCTTCGCCGATGAAGTGGTGGAAGAAGTCCGACGGCACCTCGAAGCCGGGCATATGGATGCGGCCGACGACCTCGATGAGGAGTTCGCGGATGCCGTGCACATTGAGGCTGTAGAAGTTGATGGACTCCCATTTGGAGAGCCGGATCAGGGTGTCCTCGCCGAGCTGGTCGAAGTGCTCGGTGCCGTACGGGGTGAGCAGCTCGGGGCTCATCCACAGGCGGTCCTCGTCCAGCCGCTCGGGCCAGTCGAACTCCTGGTACGGGTTGTAGTAGTCCTCGACGGCCTTGGTGCTGAGCCGCTCCAGGACTTCCTTGAAGCGTTCGGTTACGGGCAGGGGGGCCGCGGTGGCCATGGGTCTCTCCTGGGTGGGCGGGTGGACAGGCGGGCAGACGGGCAGGCGGGCGGACCGGTCGCGGGACTACGGGCGGACTTCGTAGACGGCGTTGACCGGGGTCTCCGTGGCGCGCCGCCAGCGGCTGAACCCGGCCTCTTCGGCGATCGCCCGGAACGCCTTCTCGCCGGAGTGGTTGCCGAGCGCGTGCGGGCCGCGCTGGGCGACGGCGACGGGCAGGCACATCACCGCGGACAGCGCCATGAACATGTGCGCGGCGGGGGTGTGCGTGTCGATGTCGGCGGGCGACACGTTGGACTCGACGAGCATCCACGTGCCGTCCGGGTGCAGGGACTTGCGCACGTGCTGGGCCGCCGCGACCGGGTCGCCCATGTCGTGCAGGCAGTTGAAGAAGCACACCAGGTCATAGCCGGAGCCGGTCGGCGCGTCCGGGTAGTCGTGGCAGGACGCGGTCTCGAAGACGACGCGGTCCGCTAGCCCGGCCTCCTCGGCGAGCTGGCGGGCGATGACGATGGCTTCCTCGGAGTAGTCGAAGCCGTACACCGTGGCGTTCGGGTAGGCCTCGGCGATGAGGAGCGTGGTGTGCCCGACGCCGCAGCCGACGTCCGCGACGGTGCCGCCCGCGGCGAGCTTCTCCTCGACGCCGTGCAGCGCGGGCAGCCAGTCGGGGAGCAGCCGGTGCCGGTAGGTGGGCTCGAAGAAGCTGCCCATGCCGGTGTCGAGCGCCGCGTCATGTTCGGCCCAGCCGACGCCGTCGCCGGTGCGGTACGCGTCGACGAGCAGGTCCTCGGTCGCGTACAGCGCCTTGAGCGCGGTGAAGAACCCGGCGGCGTAGGGGGCGGCTTCGGGGTCCGCGAGTACGGGGGCGTGCGCGGCGGGCAGGGTGTACGTGTCCGAGCTCGGGTGGCGTTCGACGTACTCCGCGCTGAGCTGGGCGTGCAGCCACTCCTCGGTGTAGCGCTCGGTGGTGCCGGTCTCCGCGGCGAGCTGCGCGGGGGTGAGCGGGCCGTGTGCGGCGAGGGCGCGGTAGAGGCCGAGGCGTTCGCCGATGGCGACGGTCAGGCCGCGTACGGCGGCGGCCGCGTCGCCGATGATGCGCTGGTGGAAGTCGTGGGTGGCCTGGCTTGGCTCGCTCATCGTGAGGTCTCCTCGCTGGCGTTCGCGGTGGGGTTCGCGGTGAGGTTCGCGGTGGAGTCCGTTGCGGAGTCCGTTGCGGAGTCCGCGGTGGGAAGTGCGGCGGTGAAGAGGAAGGAGCGCGGCACTCCCGGCGTCTCACGCGGCGCGACCGGATACGGCCAGCGCCCGAAGTCCGCGCCCTCCTCGCCTGGTTGCCGCACTTCCACCGCGGCCCAGCCGCAGTCCGCGAGCAGCCGTTCCGGCTCCTCGGTGCCGAACAGCCAGGGGTTGCCGTCCGCTTCGAGCGCCTTCAGGAAGGGCCGGGACAGCGGGTTGTCCAGCGCGGCCCGGCTGATGACGTCGCCGAGGAAGACCGTGCCGGGCGCGCTGTGCTGGGCGAGCGTGCGCAGCAGCGTCCGTACGGCGGTCTCGGGCAGGAAGAACAGCAGCCCTTCGACCACCCACAGGGTCGGCTCATCGGCGCGCCAGCCCGCCTCCTTGAGTGCGCCGGTCCAGTCCTGGGTGAGGTCGACGGCGACGGTGCGGCGCTCGCGGCCGACCGGTTCCGGCTCATCGGCGAGCATCCGCGCCTTGGCGTCGAGCAGCGCGGGCCGGTCGAGTTCGTAGACCGTGGTGCCGTCCGGCCAGGGCAGCCGGTAGAAGCGGGTGTCCATCCCGGCGGCGAGAAAGACGACCTGCCGGATGCCCTGGTCGCGCACAGCGCGGCCGATGGCGAGGTCGAGGTAGGTGGTGCGGATGGCGAGGAACGGGACGGTGCCCGCTCCCGCGTACCGGTCGAGCAGCTCGAAGCCGATGCCGTCGGCGACGGTTCGGGCGTAGCGGTCGGCGAACAGCCGGTCGGCGCGTTCGGTCTCCAGGGCCCGCGCGGCTGCGGTCCATTGCGCGGTGCGGGATACGGCCTCCACGAAGGCCCCCTTCCGGGTCGGGTGTCGGGGTAGCGGTGTTGGCGTGGTGCGGTACGGACGGACGGCCGTGTTCAGCGGCTGGCTCCCGCACAGGGCACCGGGTCCTGCGCCGCGGGCATCGACGCGGGGTCGTCGGCGGAGGGTGCGGCGGGTCGCCGCCCGAAGATGCTGTGCAGGATCATGCTGAACACGACCGTCCCGTCCGTGTTCACCAGCTCGCAGCGCGGCTGTACGACGCCGGTGCGGGGGCTGGTGAGCGAGGGGCGCGAGCCGAGGATCTCGACGCGCGCGGTGAGGGTGTCGCCGGGCCGCACCGGACGGTGGTAGCGGACCTCGTCGATGCCGGGCGATCCGGCGCAGGAGCTGTAGGCGAGCAGCCCGTCCACGTACCGGCGCATGAACATCGACTGGATGTGGAAGCCGCTGGCGATCAGCCCGCCGAAGGGCGAGCGCGCCGCGCGCTCCGGGTCGGTGTGGAAGGGCTGTGGGTCGAAGCGGCGGGCGAACTCCCGCACTTCGTCCTCGGTGACGGACACGGTGCCCAGCTGGTGGACGTCACCGGCGCGGAAGTCCTCGAAGTAGCGCATAGGGGCGCCCCCTTCAGAAGTAGGTGTCTTCCCTAAGCACCACCCAATCTACGAATGGACCATTTATTTTGTCAATCCAAATCTATGGCTGACCTTGCGGGGCTTGCGGGGCTTGCGGGGCTTCCAACGCCCGCTCGACGTCCCGCCAGAGGTCGTCCGGGTGCTCGATCCCCACCGACATCCGGACGGTGCCCGCCCCGATCCCGGCCTCGGCCAACGCCCGTTCGTCCAGCTCCCGGTGCGAGGTGGACGCCGGATGGGCGACCAGCGTCTCCACGCCGCCGAGCGACAGCGCCAGCCGGGCGAGCCGCACCCGCTCGATGAACGCCCGCCCGGCCGCGCGCCCCCCGGCCAGCTCGAACGACACCATCCCGCCGCCGCCCGACAGCACCTCGCGGGCCAGCTCGTACGAGGAATGCCCCGGCAGCCAAGGCCAGTTGACGGCACGCACGGCGGGGTGCCGGGCGAGCCGACCCGCCACCAGCTCGGCGTTGGCGCAGTGCTGCCGCATCCGCAGCGGCAGCGTGGCGATCCCGCGCAGGGTCAGCCAGGCGGCGAACGGGTCGGCGGCCGCGCCCAGTTCGACGGTGCGCGGCCAGACCTCGCGGCGCAGCCCGTCGTCGGCGAACACGGCCGCGCCGCCCAGTACGTCGGAGTGGCCCGCCAGATACTTGGTGGTGGAGTGCACGACGACGTCGGCGCCGTGCTCGATGGGGCGGCACAGCACCGGCGAGGCCAGCGAGTTGTCCACGACGCCCACCACGCCCCGCCGCCGCGCGGCCGCCAACAGCCCTGGCAGATCGGGCACTTGCCCGGTCGGGTTGGCGATCGTCTCCAGGTGCAGCAGTCGCGTCGAGGGCCGGACGAGACGCTCGAACTCGGCGGCGTCGTCGCCCGCCAGATACTCGACCTCGACGCCGTACCGCGCGGCCAGGTCCGAGAGCACCGCGTATGTGCCGCCGTACAGACAGCGTTGCGCCAGGACGTGGTCGCCGGGCCGCAGCAGCGCGAGCAGCACCCCGCTGATCGCCCCCATCCCGGAGCCGAAGGCGATCGCGGACGCGCCGCCCTCAAGCCCGGCGACGCACCGCTCCAGGGCCCGTACGGTCGGGTTGCCGCGCCTGCTGTAGACGTACGGGCCGTCCGGCGCGGCCATGGCGTCCGCGAGCGCGTCGGCCGAGTCGAAGGCGAAGGCCGACGACTGGACGATGGGCACGCTGAGCGGTCGGCCTCCGGCCTCCAGGGGCTCGTCGAGACCGCCGCCGTGCACGGCGCGCGTACCGATATCCAGACCGGCATCCAGACTGGCATCCAGACTGGCATCCAGACCGGTGTCCATGATGTCCCTCACCTTCTGACGAGAGGGGCCGCCCGATGCCTGCTGGCAGACATCGGGCGGCCCCTCGTGGACAGTTGACGCGACGGCCGCATGGCAGCAGCCCATCGGCTATACGCCGACCTGCTCGCCCTGCGCGGCCGGGGCGGCGTCCGAGCCCCCCGCCTGGGCCCGCGCCCGCGCCTTCTCGCCGCGCATCAGCACCAGCGTGAGCAGCCCGCCCAGCGCGGCGATCACCGCGGCCCCTACGAAGGCGGCGCTGAACCCGTCGGTCAGCGCGGGCAGGTCGCCCAGCTGGCCCGCGCCCTGCGAGGTGGCCAGCGCGGTCAGCGCGGCCAGGCCGAGCGCGGAGCCCACCTGGTACGTGGTGTTGACGATGCCGGAGGCGAGACCGGCCTGCTCCTGCGGTGCGCCGGACAGCGCGGCCATCATGGTCGGGATGTACGCGAGCGACATGCCGAGCGCGGCGACCAGCGACGCGGGCAGCACGTCGACCACGAACGACCCGGTCGGCTCCACGGCCGACAGCCACACCAGACCGAGCGCCAGGACCAGCAGGCCGGAGGCGATGAGCGGCTTGGCCCCGAACCTGGCCATCAGCCGTGCCGTGATCATCGTCATGAAGATCATCAGCAGCACGGTCATGGGCAGCAGCGCGGCACCGGAGGCGAACGCCCCGTACCCGAGCACCTGCTGGAGGTACAGGTTCAGGAAGTACCACATCGGGATCCAGGCCGCGCCGAGCAGAGCCATCGACAGGTTGGCCGAACCGAGCCTCGGCACCCGCCAGATCCCGAGCGGCATCAGCGGCTGCCGCAGCGACTTCTGGATCACGAAGAACAGCAGCAGCAGCGCGCCCGCGCCGACCAGCTGGAGCACGGTGGCCGTGGAGCCCCAACCCACGTGCTCTGCACGGACGATGGCGAACACGGCGAGCGCCAGACCACCGGTCACGGCGACCGCGCCGAGCACGTCGACCGAACCGCGGCTCGGCGCGACGGCGGGCAGCACCTTGGTGGCGGCCAGGGTCGCGACGCCGATCGGCACGTAGATGATGAAGATCCACGGCCAGCTCACCCACTCGGTGAACAGACCGCCGAGGAAGACCCCGGCCGTGCCGCCCGCGGGCGCGGCGGCCCCGTAGAGGGCCATCGCCTTGCCCAGTTCCTTCGGGTTGGCCGCGAAGAGGATCATCAGCATCGTCATGGCGGACGGCGCGATCAGCGCACCGCCGACGCCCTGTACGGCGCGGCCCAGCACCTCGACCCAGGCGGTCTGCGCGGCGGCGGCGACGATCGAGCCCGCGATGAGCACGACCCACCCGGCGTTGAACACCTTGCGCGCGCCCAGCAGGTCGGAGAGCCGCCCGCCGAGCAGCAACAGCCCGCCGAACGCGATGACATAGGCGTTGAACACCCATTGCAGGTCGCCCTGCGAGAAGCCCAGATCCCGCTGCATCTCGGGGAGCGCCACCCCGATGATGCTCGTATCCATGATCACCATGAACTGCGCGGTGGCGAGCACGGCGAGTGCCCACCAGCGCAGTGGATTGACGTTTGACATCGTCCTGCCCTTCCCTCTGGGATATACCCCTTGGGGGTACCTGCGGACGGGACAGTAGCATACCCCTAGGGGGTACATAAGAGGGACGGAGACACCGACCACGAGAACCAGCCAGGGACCAGCCGGGGACCAGCCAGGGACCAGCCGGGGACCAGCCGGGAACGGGCCAGCCGGCAACGGGCCACAATGAGGGCATGGCCGACCACGCCGCTCTGCGCCACCGCTGGAACCACACCCTGCTCGCCCTCGGCGCGCGGACCCCCGACCCTGGCCGGTACGCCGACGCGCTGCTGGCCCGCTGGGCCGAGCCGCAGCGCCACTACCACTCGACCGAGCACCTGGCCGCCGTACTCGACCGCGTCGACGAACTCGCGGACCACGCGCCCGACCCCGAACTGGTCCGCCTGGCCGCCTGGTTCCACGACGCGGTCTACCGCCCTGACCGCTCCGAGAACGAGGAGCGCTCCGCCCAGCTCGCCGAACGCGCCCTGGCCGAGGCGGGACTGGCCGAGTCGCAGACCGCCGAGGTCGCCCGCCTGGTGCGTCTCACGCTCACCCACGACCCGGCCGAAGGCGACCGCAACGGCGAGGTCCTGTGCGACGCCGACCTGGCGATCCTCGCCGCGCCCCCCGAGGCGTACGCCGCCTACGCGGCCGCCGTCCGCACCGAGTACGCCTTCGTCCCGGACCCCGACTTCCGCACCGGCCGCGCGCGGATCCTGCGCCAACTCCTCGCGCTCCCGCGCCTGTTCCGCACCCCGTACGGCAGCGAACACTGGGAGGACCAGGCCCGCCACAATCTCGGTACCGAACTGCGCCTGCTCAGCGCATAATCACCCGCGTGACGACGACGCCCAAGCCCCGCGCCCTCCCCACGGCCCGCCTCACCCTCCACGAGGTCACCCCGACCGCGGCCGCCGCCCTCAGCGCAGGCGCGACCGGCGGCTTCACCTGGATCGAGGGCGGGCCCGCCGAGGGCAGCCGGATCGGCGCGAGCCATCTGGCCAAGAACGCTGCGGAGGGCGTCCACCGCCCCGGCTGGAGCATGTACGCGCTGGTCCGCACCGCCGACGGCCTGGCGGTCGGCGCCATGGGCTTCCACGGCCCGCCCGCCGACGGCCGCGTCGAGATCGGCTACGACCTGGTCGCGGCGGCCCGCGGCCAGGGGTACGCCACCGAGGCCCTGCGCGCGCTCACCGCCTGGGCCCTGGCCTCCCCCGACGTCCACACGGTCATCGCCCACACCGACCCCGCCAACACCCCGTCCCAGGCGGTCCTGGAACGCGCGGGCTTCCTCCGCACCGCCGACGCAGACGAGACCTTCACCTACGAGCTACGCGCCTGAACCCGGTCGCCCCTTCGGGCGGCGCAGCCCCGACGCGACCAGCAGCCGTACGACCTCGCGGCTGGGCACCTCGACCGCGCCCGCGCGCACCGCGTCCTGGTAGCGGAAGGACGGCACGTCGTAGTGGTCGCGCTCGAAGGCGCGGCGCGGGCAGCCGATCTCCGCCGCGAAGGCGTGGAGTTCCTCGTACGAGACGTCGCTGATCAGGTGGGACCAGAGGCGGCCGTGCCCCGGCCAGGTCGGCGGGTCGATATAGAGCGTCACGCGGTCCTCACCCGCGCGGTCACTCGCGCGCTCACCCGGTGACCGACCCGAGCGAGCCGACCGGTGTGACGATCACGCCCGCCTTGGCGCACACCCAGTGCGGGTCGGGCCCCAGCTCCGGTTCGACGTCGAGCGCGTGCGGGTCGCCGTGTCCGCAGACGGGGCACAGCGGCCACCGGCCGTACCGTTCCAGAAGCGCGTCCTGCACATCCTGAGCGACCAGGCCCGCCACGAACGCCACGCCGTCCGGCCACTGCTCGACCCACCAGCGGCGGTGTTGTATCGAGTCCTCGACCAGCGAGACGACCTCGGCGTCGGCCACGTCGTGCGCGACGAGGTCCGCGAGTACGAGCGCGCGGGCGGCGTGCAGCGCCTGCTCCAGGGAGCTGGTCGGATGGTCCATGGACCCATTGTGCGCCTCGTACGTCCCGGAACCGAAGCCCCGCCCCAGAGCACCCGCACGCCCCGGATCGCACGGTGAGTTGTTGACGCCTCAACCCGCCCCCCATAGCTTTCGGATGTGCCCCACCACTCCGCCCACTCCGCCCACTCCGCCGAACTGCTCGCCCAGCTGGACGCCCTCACCACCGAGGCCTTCCGCCCCGAGCTGGCCGAGATCGACCGGCTGTCCACGCTCGACATCGCCCGGACGATGAACGACGAGGACGCCGCCGTCCCCGCCGCGGTCGCCGAACGGCTCCCCCAGATCGCCGCCGCGATCGACGCCGCCGCCGAGCGCATGGCGCGCGGCGGGCGGCTCGTCTACGCGGGCGCGGGCACGGCCGGACGGCTCGGCGTGCTGGACGCCAGCGAGTGCCCGCCGACGTTCAACACGGACCCGTCCCAGGTCGTCGGCCTGATCGCGGGCGGCCCGAGCGCGCTGGTCAGCGCGGTCGAGGGCGCGGAGGACTCCGGGGAGCTGGCCGCGGCGGACCTGGCCGCCCTGGAGCTGACCCCGGACGACACCGTCGTCGGCGTCTCCGCGTCCGGCCGTACACCGTACGCGGTCGGCGCGGTCGAGTACGCCCGCGACCAGGGCGCGCTCACCGTCGGCCTGTCCTGCAACGAGGGCAGCGCGCTCGCGGCGGCGGCCGAGCACGGCATCGAGGTCGTCGTCGGGCCCGAGCTCCTCACCGGGTCGACGCGCCTGAAGGCGGGCACCGCGCAGAAGCTGGTCCTCAACATGCTGTCGACCGTCACCATGATCCGGCTCGGCAAGACATACGGGAACCTCATGGTCGACGTACGCGCGTCCAACGAGAAGCTCCGGGCCCGCTCACACCGCATCGTCGCCCTGGCCACGGGCGCGCCGGACGACACCATCGAGGCGGCCCTCGCGTCGGCCGACGGCGAGGTCAAGACCGCGATCCTGATCATCCTCGCCCAGGTGGACGCCCCAACCGCGACCCACCTCCTGACCGAGTCCCACGGCCACCTCAGAGCGGCCCTCCGCCTGTCCTAGACCTTCTAGACCTTCAGGCGCTCGACGGGCTGATGGGTGTGCGCCTCGATCTCCGACGCGGCGACGTGCACCAGCTGATGGCTCAGGTCCGAGAGCGCTCGTGCGCAGGCCAGTTCGTCGCCGATGCCGGGGACGTTCTCGTCGTCGGGGTTGCAGCGGGCCGTCCCCGTGCCGACCAGCTCCTCACCCCCGCCCACCAGCCTGGCCTGGGCCCTGGTCAGACGGTCCTCCTCGCTGATCGCGACCTCGACGTTCCACATACGGGCGGGCATGACAGCCTCCTCGCGCTCGCACAGAGTCCACTTCCAGGCTGACACGCCGTCCACCCGCCCGCACCTCACCGCAGCCGCCAAGCCCGACTGCTGCCCATCCGTCCGGACCGCCATGCGTCAAGCCCGCAGCCCAGCGAGAGCCGATCTGGTGAAGCGCCCCAGCCGCACACACGAAGAGCCCAGGTAGCCCGTGCGGTGTCGGCCCGTATGGTGTGCGACAGGGAGCACGGCCCAGCTCACATGACATACAGCCGCGGTGAGGAAGGAGACGCGCGATGAACCACACCCGCTGGAAGCTGGCCCGCGAGCGGACACTCGGCGAGGGGCACTCCGAGCCCTCGGAGATCACGGCGGAACGCGCCGAGATCCGGCTGGCCATGGCCTTCGCCAAGGCCGTGTACGACCGTCGTAAGGAGCTCGGACTGTCGCAGGCCCAGGTCGCCGAGCGCGCCGGGCTCACCCAAGCGAAGGTCTCCCGAATCGAAGGCGCGGACGCCGTACCAACGCTCCCGCTGCTGCGACACCTGGCTCGGGCTCTCGACGCCTCCTTGAACATCGCCTTGGACGACGAGCACGAGGAAGTCACCTTCATCGCCCACCCGGCAGCCTGACCGCACCCCGCCCGCCTTGTCGATCCACAACCAACCAGACCGAAGCAGCGCGCCCATCAGAGGGTGAAGCGGAGGCACAGCGACTAGGCCGTGTTCTCGTATAGCTGCCGCCACCCGTCATGTAGCGGAGCGTGACTGACTTCCGAGATCTGTAGTCGGGGCGTGCAGATTGACGCGGTTCTCGTACTCGCGGCGGGCCTTGCGCTGGGCCGGGACCGCCGCAGCGCCGTCGAGGGCCTGGCAGAGGTCGACGAGTCGGCGGTGGATCGCGGGCACAGCCGTGATGCGCAAGGTGTAGCCCTGGCCGCGGCGTACGGTCACGCCCTGGTCGAGCACGGCGCGCTCGGCGGACGCCAGATCGGCGGCGCGGAGGAAGTCGGCGACCTTGCCTGACATATCGAGGGCCACCGGCAGCTCCGGGGTCGGGGTGCCCGCGTCGGCGGCCGTGTACTCGGGCAGCAGATCCGCGACGGCGGTGCGGATGGCACCGCGGCTGACGTTGTGATCGCGAGCGAGGGCGGCGATGGACCGGCCTTCCAGGTACGCGGTGCGCACGGCGTCGGTCTTCCCGGCCGGGACGGCCGGACGGCGCCCGCCCTTGTTTCCCCTCACCTCGGCAGCCCGTAGTCCGTCGTACGTGAGCTCGCGCTGGAGGTCACGCTGAAGTTCGCCGGCGGCGGCGAGCGTCTGCACCATGAACTTCACGGTGGACAGCAGCTCGCCGGTGCGCGAATGGCAGGCAGTAAGGTCCATCGCGGAGAACGCACCACCGTGGATGCGCAGGGCTAGGCAGTCGCGGTGCAGGACGTCGAGCACGTCGAGCATGTGCTGGGTGCCGCGTACGAGGCGGAACATCTCGGAGATGTGCACGGTGTCGCCCGGCCGTGCGTACGTCAGCAGGTCTCCGAACTTCGGGCGTTCCAAGGGGTGGAGGCGGCTGGAGGCGGCTGGAGGCGCCGCCCTCCTCCTCGAAGACCACCGGCTCCTCGATGTCGGCCTCGTCCAGGACGAGGTTCTGACGGTCGGTCGACTGCTGGTCGGTCGACACCCGCTTGTAGACCAGGTTGGCCACGCTCTTCCTCGTTTCTGTCGGCGCATCGGACCCAGGTGTCATCAAACCCTGTCGTCAGCCGTCATCGGATCTGATTGGATCTGCGCCGCCGCCAGGCCCCGGAAAGTCCGGGTTCATTGGACGCCCGCCGCACCTGTCGCCATTCATTCGTTTGCCGACAGGCGGTGGCAGCTGCGGTAGGCCATGGGGTTCAGGATTTCATCGCGCCGAACCGACTATGTTTCATCACCTGGGGCGGCCCATTTCGTCGGTAACCCCAGGTTGCGGGCCTCCCACAACCCTCTCTGTCACACCCCAGTGGCAGACTGGCGGCACAACGAAGCTTCGGAAGGGCAGGGCGTTGCGGCAGGGGTCACCCGTCGAGCGCCACTACTCGGGGTGGCTGGTGCCACGGGGGGGGATGTGCGGCTGTGATCTTCGACAGTCTTGATGTGTCGTACGGCGAGATGTGGGGTTCCTATCGGGGAATGACCCATCCGGACCCGATGTCGCGCGCGCTCGCGGCACGCAAGCATGCTGCCGGGATAGATTACACGGTTCTGCTGTCCGCGCGGGAGCAACCGCTGGCACTGGTCGAAAGATGGCCGCGCGGCATGTGGCGTGTGTATCTGTTCGACGACAGATCCTGGCGCATGCAGATGATCGACCTCAAGCCGCACAGCACAGGGATGTTGCTGGCTCAGCGGAACACCCGATGGCAGTTTTCCAACGAGCAGGAGCACTCGTCCGATAAGTGGGATGTTCAGGAGACCACGACCGTCTCGGCCGACGGGCAGGTCGAGGTGAAGTCCGAGTTCGCCGGGCCGAGGGGAGCGTCGACGGAGCCACTGCACGCTCGAACATCCGGCCCGTCGAGCGTCCCCGTGCGGCGGTTCACGGCGCCCGTCGAAAGCTTCCTCTGTCCCGTACCGGAATTCGGCGACTGGCAGGTGTTCGCGCCGTTCCTCGCCCAGCAGGGCCACGAGCCCGCCACGACCGTAGTCCTGAACGACGTGTCGGTGGACGAAGGGTCGGGACCGCTGCACGCCACCGGAATCGAGCAGCTGTTCAGTCCGGGTGCGTGCGACACTCCGGATGGGCCGGCCGTCGTCGAGCCCGTTGACGCCGGCGTGCTGCGGATCACGTCAGGGCAGCTGGTGGTCTCGGACCCCGGCTGGATCGGAGAGACCCCGCGGACCGTGGCTGTGCCATCGGGCGAGTTTCCGGTCACGCTGTCGCTTTTGCGCACGGCACGCGGGGTCAATGTCGCCGCGGCCAAGGTGACGTTCCTGGATATCCCGCCCCGCGAGTGGGAAATGGCCCTCCGGCCCGACGAGGACCTGGGGCTGCTCGGCGAGGGCCAGTTCTACGGGGTTGGCGTGGATACCGGCACAGCGGCTTTCATGGATGCGACGCGGACGGTGCTCGAAGACCAACTGGACGAGGACCTTTTCATACCCCTCGACAGCGACAGCCATTTCAGCGTCGAATTGCCCGGCCCGGAGCCCGAGCCGAACCTCATCGCCTTCCGTGCCGGCCAGGGTGACGGGGCCTACCCCGTCTGGATCGGCCGCACCGATGACGGACAGGTTGGTTGCGTCGTCGTCGACTTCCAGTTCCATTCCGCCGACGGGGGAAAGTAAGGAGCCGCCGACCATCGGCGCGAGGCCGCACCCCGAGACTGGGACCACGGCGAACCTCCAGAGTGCAGACGGCGATTGAGAAGCTTGACAACTCGATCACCGACTTTGGCCTGGTGGGCGCCTTCCCGGAGAACGTCAGAGAAACTCGCCAGCGGTACGCGGTACTACGCATCGACGTAGCCGTGCCCTACAACGGCCCCCTGGTTGCCTTGCAGCCCGCATCTGGACCTTGGCCCATACCTCACCCCGGCACGGGCAGCCCCTTCCTCCCGAAGAGTGCGCGCGCCCGGTACGGTGCGGGTGGCCAGGTCCAGATCCAGGCGGCGGTTCATATCCAGCTCGAACCGTCCGTACGGATTTACGTGCGTCCAGAACAGTGGGGAGAGCGCGCGTCGGTCCGCGTCGGTGAGGGTGTTGGCCCACTTCGGGTCGGCGAGGACCTGCTGCATCAGCAGCGTGTTGACGTGGACCAGGGCGGACTGGAGCAGGTGCAGCGCGAGCATGCTGACCTCCTGGGATTCCTTGTCGGCCCCGGCCAGGTCGCCGTCCTTGCCGTAGAAGAGGTCCTTGTTCGCGGAGTTCCAGTTCTCCACGACCTGTAGCCCTTCGTGGATCTCCTGGCGCATCTCGACGTCCGCGAGGTAGTCGCACACGAACGCCGTGCGCACCGCACGCCCGAGTTCCTCGATCGCCTGGTACGTGGGGTGCTTGGGGCCGCCGCGGGTGAAGCGGCGCAGGACCTGCTCGGCCTCGGCGGCGCCCAGGCGCAGGGCGGTCGTGTACTTCACGATCTGGTCGTACTGCTGGGCGATCAGGTCCCAGTTGATCGTCTTGGTGGACAGCACCGGCGCGAGGTTGGGCCACTTCTCGTCCTGTCCGGCCGCCGGCCGGTACAGCTTCGCGGAGCCGATGTTCTTCAGCCTCGGCATCAGTTTGAAGTCGAGCATGTGGGCGAAGGCGAAGCCGACGATGGACGCGCCGTGGGTGTCGGTGTACTGCCGGTCCACTTCCATGTCGGTGCAGTGCCGCAGCACGCCTTCGATCATCGAGGCGGCCTCGGAGGCCGAACAGCTCTTGAGCTGGGAGTAGATGCAGACCGACTTCCGCTCGACGTGTCAGTAGATCATCACGCCGGGGCCACGGTAGCGCTGGTGCCACTCGGTCATCAGGTTGGAGGACCACGCGCCGAACTTGCGGCTGTCGGAAGCGCACGCGGTGCCGGTGCCTCACCACATTTCGTCCCGGGCGGCGAAGGTGGCGTTCACCAGCTTGCGCAGGGCCGCGCGCATGTTGGCCCGGTTGACGAACAGGTGCCGCACCCGCCGCAAGGTCGCTTCGCTCTCGCCGTGCTTGCCGGTCCGCGACCCGCTTGATGCCCATATTGGTGCCCAGGCCGATCAGCTTGTGTCGGGGGTTTGAGGCTGTCCGTTGTCCGCTGAACCTGCCTGGATGGATGGTCACCGTCGGAGGGCGCTCGGTAGATTCTCGCCATGAGTGATGACGAGGACTACCTGGATAAGAGCCCAACTGCCGCGCGGATGGGGAAGGCAGCCGAGTACCTGGTTGCAGCCTCGTGCATCCTTGCCACGAGCGGCGAGTTGAACGTCTCCACCTCGCTTGTGGACGACGAGGGAGTGGACCTTGTCTTCCACCGACGCGGGAGTTCCGCGACTCTGGCGGTGCAGGTGAAGGCCCGGATGTCCACTGGCACCCAAATTCAGCAGGGCAGGCTGATGGCCTTCGTGCGGTCGCAGACGTTCCAGCCGCGGACCGACCTGGACATGTTGTTCGTCGCCGTGGATGTCGAGCTGGGGGCGATCATGATGGCCTGGCTGATACCGAGCTGTACGTTCGGTGAGATGGTGACCGAGCCCAACAGCAAGGGACGCTTACGATTCTCGGCGTCGATGAAGCCCGATTCCAAGGATCGCTGGAGTCCGTTCCGGCTGACAGCTGGAGAACTCCCCAAGCGCCTCCTTGCCCGGCTGGCCGAGTTGGAGAAGGCAAAAGTCGAGTAGGCAGGGAACTCAACCGTTGTGGCACCAGAGCCTCGCGGCTTCTGGCGCCACGACGGTGATCAGGATCGCCGGTGAACCGACTTGCCCTTTGTGTTTGCTCAGCGCCGCCCGAGGGGACTCACCGGGTGTCCGCGAGGGCGGACCGGAACCCCTCCAGCAGATCCTCCAACTCGTCGACCTTGTCGGCCAACTCAGCCAGCTTGGCCTTGTCCTTGCTTGCGGAATGCACTGCGTCGGATGTGTTCAGGCGTCGCAGTGCTGACTCGGCTGCCTCAGTGCTCGTGCCGGTGCGGACGGCGTCGATGACCGCTGCCGCGTGGGAGCCAGCCTTATAGAGGACAACGTACCTGTTCTGATTCTTCGCTGGGGAGGGCGACGCTGCGGCTCACGGAGTCTCCGGGTGGTGGCGGCCAAGGAAGCGGACAAGTTCGTCACGGCGTTCGCGGAGCTGGTGCTCCAGGAGTGGAGGCAGCGGGGGGGCGGACAGTCGTTCGTCGATGCGGTCGATCTCCTTCCTCCAGGCATCGGCGCTGTCCGTGGTCAGGGCGACGTTGCGGCACTGGAGCGGGCGGCAGGTCCCCAGGTCGGGACGGTCGCGCCCCGCGGTGTCGCGCCGCGGCCGACAGAGCGCTTTCGCGTGGTCGTGGATGCAGGTGACGTAGGTGCCGGGATAGACGGCCGGGTCCCCGCGTTCCATCAGCCGCTTCAGTCGTAGTCGGTCGATGACGATCGTGCCGCCAAAACGGGCGCGGTCACCGAACTCCTCCAGGCGACGGGCGGCTTCTTCGGCGGAGGGGCCGGAGAGGCTGGTGTGCTCGTGGGCGTCGGTCATGGCCAGCAGGTGTTCGCCGCGGGCCAGGGCTTGCTCGCTCTCGACCTCGGCGCGGAAACCGCTGTCGCTGGTCCCGGCATATCCTTCGATCGAGTAGAGCGTGCCGCTGTCCATGCCCCCGTCTTCACGCCTCCCCCTACGGGAGACTCAAGCCCAACCCCCCGCCTACGCCGGTGAGCTCCTCACGTGTCACCAGCCGCAGCGCTCAAGAAGCGCACAAGGTCGTCGCCGCTGTACCCGAGCCTTCGGCCGCGCTCGGCCGCCATGAGCAGCAACTGCCCCACGATCTCCGCGCCCCAGCCATCGGTGCCGTCCGATGACCACTCCCACAGCTTCTCGATGCCAAGATCGGTCATCAGCAGCCCGTGCTGCTCCCGGATCTCGGCCACGATCCCCGCGACCGCGTCCAGCAGAGTCGCGCCCGGCCGCTCGCACTCCAGCCCGAAGTAGCCGAAATCCTTCACCACGCAGCCCTCGGGCGGGGCGGCCTTGATCCCGTCGTACCGCTGATCGTCGAAGCGGGGGTGGTCGGTCACCGGGCAGTGAATCAGGTTGAAGCGGTGCCAACCAGGCGGCGGAGGCGGAGGCGGCCGGTACGCGGTCAGCCCGAAGGCCTCCTGGACGAGCGCGCTCGCCTCGTCAGCCGTCTCAGCCGTCACCGTCGCGGTTCTGGTCCCGTCGTCGCCGGTGGCGGTCCACAGTCCAGTCAGCTCATCACGGGTACAGCGCAGCGAAAGTCCCATGCGCCCACAGTCCCAGCCACCACTGACAACACCCCCGACCGAGACTCCACCGGCGATCCCTCCCTGGGCTACCCGGCCGTCCAGGTACGGATCTCGGCGGCCGTAGCCCGCACGTCCAGACCCTCGTCGACCCGACGGATCAGCATGTCCGCACGCTTGGCGTCGATGACCACACGCTTCCCGCTCAGCGTCAGATACGCCGCGGCGGCCACCGCCGCGAACTGCTCATTGGCGAATTCCAGCGCCGGTACGCGCACCAGCTGGTGCAACAAGGCGGCCGCGCGATGATGCGGCTCCGCATAGACCGGAACGTCTATCACCGCGTCCGCATGGCGCGCGACGGCGGCCGCGAGCGTGCCGTAGTCCGTGATGTCAGGGTCATCGGGCAGATGCCTCGCGGCCAGGTCGAGCAGCCAGGCCCGATCGATGTGCAAGATCACGCGGCTTCGGCTTCCTCGCTCTTGGTCGCTGTGTGATGATCGCCCTTCTTCGGATACGGCCCGTACTCGGCCTCGAAGTAGGACCCCCACTCCTTGGAGAAGTACGCGGCGTACTCCAAGAACCGGTTGCGCTGCTCGTTGACGTCATCAGACAGCAGAGCGCGGGCATAGTCCGCGGGAGTCATATGGGCACCGGCCGCACGCTGCTCCAGCTGCGCGTACAGCTCGTCGTCAAGGCGGATGTTGAGCTGCTTCATACCGGGACGGTAGCGCCCTCTACGAACGCTACGCAATGCATGGCCAAGGCTCACGGCAGCCGCCCCTCCCGATTGACCTCCCGCACCCGCGTACGCAGCGCCTCGCCCGCGGGCACGGGGCGCAGGGCGTCCGGCGGGCAGTCCCACCACGCCGGGCCGTCGCGCAGCCGTACGTCACCACCTCGCCCGCGCCCGACGACCCGGCCCATGCGCCCGTCCCGCGCGTCGACGGCGTACGTGCCGGGCTCGGGCGGCGGCACCGGCGCCCCGGCCCCGCTCACCGGGCCGCCACCCGCCACTCCAGCACCGCCGCCAGCCGCAACGCGTCCCGCACGGTGCAGCGCCCCAGGTCCAGCTGCGGGGTCGGCACGTCGCGGGCACAGGAGGCGAGGTCGATCCGCAGCGAGGGCAGCGTCACCCCCGCCCCCGCGAGGGCCGCGCGCAACTCGCGCAGGGCCCGCTCCGCCGTATCAATGTCGTCGTCCGCCGCCATGGCTACCCCTTCACCGGATCTCACTGTTCGTACATAAAGCGTGACCCTGCGCGGGTACCGTCGAAAGTGACGGCGACCCAACACAGTCGGCTGTACGGAACGGAGTCGGCCATGGCCAAACCCAAACGACTCGACCCGTCGATGTCCCCGCGAGCGATGTACGGCGCGGAACTGCGCTTCCAGCGCGAGAAGGCCGGACTGTCGCAGGACGAACTCGGGGTATTCCTTTTCGTCAGCGGTTCGTTCATCGGACAGTTGGAGAGCGGCGAGCGGCGCATACAGCCGGAGTACGCGGAGAAGATCGACGAGACCCTGAAGACGGACGGGTTCTTCGTACGGAACCTGGAGGCGGGCCGGAAGTCCCGCTACCCCGAGCACTTCGCGGACGCGGCGGAGTACGAGGCTCTGGCGCGCGAGATCCGCGACTTCGCACCGATGCTGGTGCCCGGCCTGCTCCAGACACCGGCATACGCGCGGGCCGTCTTCCGCGCGTACCACCCGGTCACCCCGGAGGAGGACATCGACAAGCTCCTGTCCGCCCGACTCGACCGCGCCAAGCTGCTCAATCACCCAACACAGCCGTTGTTCTGGGCGGTGCTGGACGAGAGCGTGTTGCGCCGCCCGGTCGGCGGCCCGGCCGCCATGGCGGAGCAACTGCGCCATATTGGCGCGCTGATCCGCCATAGCCGCATCATCATCCAGATGCTGCCGTTCGGGGAGGGGGCTCACGCCGGGATGCAGGGGTCCATCAGGCTGATGACCTTCAACGACGCCCCGCCGATGGCATACGTCCAAGCCCAGGAAACCGGGCGCTTGTTGGACGACCCGCCGCTGGTGACGCGCATGACGCTGACTTACGATCTCCTCGGGGCCGCCGCGTTGTCGCCGGACGCGTCCCTCGCCCTGATCGAGACGGCGGCTGAGGAGTACGAGGATGCGCACCAAGCACGATCTGACGGCCGCGACCTGGCGTAAGTCGAGCTACAGCGGAGGCGACGGCGGCGACTGCGTGGAGATCGGCGGCGACTTCACTGGCGCGGCTCTGCGCTGGCGCAAGTCCACGTACAGCGGCGGCGACGGCGGCGAATGCCTCGAAGTCGCCGACGGCCACCCCGGCGTCATTCCCGTCCGGGATTCCAAGAACCCTCACGGCCCGGCGCTCGTGTTCCGGGCGCGGGCCTGGTCCGCCTTCGTCGCGGACGTCAGCGGTCGGCCGCGCTGAGGACGGCGGCGAGTTCGGCGGGCAGCGGCATGGGTTGTGTGAGCGGCACACGCGCCCTGCCGGTGTTGCCTTCCGGGTAACGGCCGAGGGCCGATCCGGGAGCGGCGACGATGATGCGGACGACCTGGCCGAGAGCTTCCCGCCGGTCGCGCTGGCGCAGGGCGAGGCCGAACATGGCCATGTGGTTGCGGGCGTGGGGCCAGGGCCAGGGCTGGGACAGTATGTGGGCTCGCTCCAGGTGACGCCACCGGTCAGCGGGGTCCGTGACGGTACGGGCGGCCGTCATCTCCGCCGCGTCGCGGACGCGGGCGGGCATGGGACGGGGCATCAGAAGTCTCCCATCGGCGGGCAGTTGGCCGCGTCAGCCAGCTCCCGCCGACGATACAGAGCAATCTGAATTCAGGGACCATGAACCGTTTACGGCCTGGGCGGCACTCCCGTACCTGGTTCTCCGGCCTGTCGGCTAACAGCTCATGGACCACACGTGGGCGTCACCCCGGTCGTTCGCGACAGCGTTGTAGCCGACCTCGTCGCCGGGGCGCAGGCAGATCGTCACGGAGCCGCCGGTAGACGGGAACTGGATGGCGTCCTCGTACACCTTGACGTGGTCCTTGACGCCCGGCCCCGAGATGCCGTGGTTGGCCCACGAGGAGTCCTCGTCGGCGATCCAGGACTCCCACCACTCGTCGTCGCCCGAGGCGTTCATGCGCTGGCCGCCGAAGTTCGCCTCGGTCCAGACACAGAAGTTGCCGCTCGGGCACTGCGCCGCCGACGCGGGCGCGGCGGTGGTCAGGCTCACGCCTCCGGCCAGGAGGACCGCGGACAGCAGGGCCACGGGGTGCTTGGCCGCGGGGCGCTTCATGAACTTCATGGGGGTTTCCTTTCTCGAGCGGTCAGCTCTGGTGCTTCTCGGGTGGTCAGCTCTGGTGCCGGGCACGGGTGTCGGCGGACAGCAGGGCCCTCGCCTCGGACAGCGCGTGCGCGCGCAGCTCCCGGTAGGCGACACGGTCGCGCCGCGGGGCCTCGGACTTGAGGTTGTTGACGTTCGTGACGGCCCGGAACCAGCGGGCCTGGTCCCCGTACAGACGCCGTTCGGCAGCCGCGAGGCAACCGTCGGTGTGGTGGCCGACGACATGCCCGCTGGGCAGCTTCAGGGTGAGCTCCGCGCGGCCGGCGCCGAACAGGGCCCGCTCGACGCGGCGGGCCTCGGCCGGGCTCGCGGGCCGGGTGCCGGGGCGCGGCGGGGTGAGGCCCTGGCGGGTCAGGCAGCGGTCAGTGAGCAGGAGTTGGGCGGCCTTGAGGGTGTCGGTCGGGCTGAGCGACACGACCGGCTCGCGCGGGGCGCCGCAGCCGGTCAGGCCCGAGAGCGCGGCCAGCAGGCCCAGCGAGGTCAGGGCGGCGGCGCGCGTGCGCCCGCGTGCGCTCATTCCGGCCCGCAGACGGAGGCGATGACGGAGGCGATGGCGGAGGCGGTGGCGGAGGCGGTGGCGGTGGCGGTGGCGCAGCCAGCAGGAATGCGCCTGTTCATCCAGATCCCCTTGTCCGCAAGGCTCAGGAACGGCCCGGCTGTGAGTCCACACAACCGGATCACCAAGGGGCTTGTCCCGGACCGACCGGCCCTTTCACTCGGATGGACGGGCGCGCGAACCTTGTGCGCCTGCGTTCGCGGCGAGGACGCCGATACGCGCTGACCACAGCCTTGCTGATGCGTGCGGCCCCTGCGGCGTCGGGAGCCAGAAGCCTCGCCGAGCTTGCGAGTGAGGTACAGCTTCCTGTACGTACAGGATTACGTACGCTCACGAGGAGGCCGCCATGCGCACCATGACCTACACCGAGTCGCGCGCGAAGTACGCCGAGACGCTCAACTCGGTGGTGGACGACCGGGAGGAAGTCATAGTGACCCGCGCGGGCCGGGAGCCGGTCGTGATCGTGGCACTCGATGAGTACGAGTCCCTGAAGGAGACGGCGTACCTGCTTCGCAGCCCGGAGAACGCACGGCGACTCCTTCGGGCAATCGAGGACCTGGAGGACGGCCAGGGCGTTGTCCGGGAGATGCTCGATTGAAACTCGTCTGGCACGAAAAGGCCTGGGCTGACTCTGTCTGGTGGCAGGCCCAGGACCGCAAGACCCTCAAGCGGATCAACACACTCCTCCAGGACATCACCCGCAACGGCAACGAGGGCATCGGCAAACCCGAGCCCCTGAGACACGGCTTCCAGGGTTACTGGTCCCGCCGCATCACCGATGAACACCGCCTTGTCTACAAGGTCGTCGAAGACGAGATCCGCATCGCTTCCTGCCGGTATCACTACGAGCGCTGACCTCCGGGGCGGGCGCGCCCCTTCGAGCCCGAGAACCCCCACGGCCCGGCGCTCGCGCTCCGGGCGGCACCTCGACAGGCGGTCGCCCTCGGGGCGGATCACTCGGCTGTCCCGAAGCTCAAGCCGCGGGGTTCGGGCGCTCTTTAACTAGGAACGGGCGGAGGGCCTCAACCCGCCCTCCCACCCTGTCGAGTTGACTTTCCGCATTCGACTTGCCACGCACGGTGACAGGCGTCTAGCGTGCCCGCATAACGAACAGCCCCCGCCTGGTGCAAGGAACACCCGCGGGGGCCTGACCACCAAGATCGAATGAGAGTCGATCCCATGGCCGACGCCCAGCTTAGTAGTGCCCCGCGCCCGACGCACGCACCCCCGCACCCGATGGCCAATCCGGGGTACGGGAAGCGCTCCGCGCCCGGCCAACGGCCCCGCGCCGCGCATGACTTCGCGCACCTCCCGGCTCGCGAGGCGGCCGTCGCCTCGTACATCGACCGGTTGCCGGACGGCGCGGACATCTCCGTGAAGACCCTGGCCAAGGTGCTGCCGTACGGGCAGTGCGCGCTCAGCACCGCGCTGCGCCGCCTCCGGCAGGCGGGCCATCTGCGGCACGGCCGGGAGCACCGGTTCGACGAGTACGGCTGCCCGCGCTGGGTGACGCGTACCTGGTTCTCGCGTACGGCGCGGGACGAGGCGTGGTGGGCGGCGTTCGCGAAGGGGGACGTGCCGCGCGACGAACGCCCGCGGCCGACGCGGTCCCGCGCGTACATCCTGCTCGCCGCGCTCGGCCGGACCGACCCGGTGATGTCGCTGTCGTCGGCCGACTGCTCGGCCCTCGCGCCGCTGGTCAGCGAATGGTTCGACCGGGGCGCGAGCGAGGGGGAGGTGGTACGGGCGCTCACCACGGGCCTGCCCGTACCCGTCCACCACCCGGCCGCGCTCGCCCGCAAGCGCCTGACCGCCAAGCTTCCGCCCGAACGCCCCCGCCGGGCTCCCGAACCCCTGCGCATCCTGGAATGCGCCACCTGCCACACACCGGGCACCCCGGAGGCACTCACAGGCGGCGAATGCGACGCCTGCCGAGGCGAACCAGCACCCCCGACACGCCGCCCCGCCACGCTCCCGCCCGACCGGGTTCAGGCTCGCGCGGCCGGGGCCCGTGCCGCCCTGCGCGCCGCCGTGACGAACTGACTACCTCCCCACCCCACCCCAGATTACCTTTGGAATATGGGAGAGAAGATGAAGTTCAGCGTGAGCCTCGACGCCAGCCTGGGCCAGGCCCTGAGAGACGCCGCGGACGAGCAGCAAACACAGATCTCCAGCGTCGTGAGCCATGCCCTGGAGGACTACCTGGACCGTAAGCGGATCATCCGTGAGGGCCTGGCCGCCATGGAGGAGTACCAGCAGGAGCACGGCCGGTTCACCGAGGAGGAGCTGGCAGAAGCCCAGGCCCGTAACGCCGAACTGTTCGGCACCCCTGGAAGGGAACAACAGAGCGCGTGAGCCACATCGTCTACGACAGTGGGGCACTGATCGCCGCCTCGAAGAACGACCGGCGGTTCCTCTCCCGCCACGACGACATCCTGGCATCGGGCCGGGTACCCCTCGTCCCCGCCGGAGTCCTGGCGCAGTCCTGGGACCGACGCCCTCAGGCCGCGATACTGCACCGGGTTCTGCGGGGCTGCCGCGTCCTGCCCCTGTCCGAGGGCGTGGCCAAGGCCGCCGCCGACCTCTGCCACGCCGACGGCAGCTCCGACGTGGTCGACGCCAGCGTCGTACTGGCCGCCATCGTGCACGGCGACGCCCCCGTACTCACCGACGACCTCGGGGACATCCGCTCCCTGGCCGCAGCGGCCGACCGCCCGCACCTGAGGATCGCCCTGCCATGACCGCGTACCGAGCCACCCTGTTCGCCGCCATCGCCGAGGTAGCGGCCGCCAGAAACTGCGGCGTGGACCCCGCCGCCCTCGTGCGCATGATCGAGACTCTGCGGGACTGAACCCGGCGTCCGCGATTCAGGCGCGGGTACGCCAAGAGGCGTGCTCGACCACTCATATGGCGGGTCGGGCACGCCTCGGCAAGCGGGGCGGCAGGATGGTCACCGCAGCAGGTAAAGCCTCCACTCCACATAGCCGTGGTGGGGGTAGCTCACGCACTTGTACCCCTTGTACCCGAAGTACTTGGCGTAGCTCTTCCCCGCCTCCATGCAGGTGTCGTACTTGTTGTTGTAGCTGCCGTAGTACACCCAGGTGCCGCTGGCGGTCGGCGCGGCCTGAGTCTGCGTGGCCTGAGTCTGCGCGGCCGGGGCCGGGGCCGCCTGCGCGGCGGGCGCGATCGCGAGCCCGCCGACGGTCATGAGAGCGACGGTGGCGAGAGAGCTCAGCGCCTTCGCGTAACGTGACATGGCGTCAATCCTTTCACTGGTTACCGCAGTTGACGGGATTCGGACTACAGTCCCCTTACGGCTCAGGACAGTATCGGACCACAGTCCGATTTAGCAATCCCGTGAGAACAGCTGCCGACAACGCTGAAGGGCGGCACCCCCGGCAGGGGATGCCGCCCTTCAGCGGTTACTGGCGCGGGTCAGCGCGTCACGTCCGCCGGGATCTTGTCCTGCGCGGGCGCGTCCTTCGGGTCCCAGCACTCGACGCCCTTCAGGCCGGGCACGCGGTCGCGGGTGAAGACCGGGTCCAGGCCCGCGCGGCGCTGCGCCAGGTAGTCGTCCAGGAGGCGGAAGGCGATCACCGACAGCGGCAGGATCGCGAGCAGGTTGACCAGGACCATCGCGCCCATCGTGATGTCCGCGAGGCTCCAGACCACGCTGACCGAGCCCATCGCGCCGAGCACCGCGCAGGCCAGGACCAGCGCGCGGTAGCCGGTCAGCACCGACTTGCTGCGGGTGATGAACTCGATGTTGGACTCGCCGTAGTAGTAGTTGCCGATCATGGAGCTGAAGGCGACCATGAAGACGACGACGGTCAGCAGGTGCCCGGCCCAGGAGCCGAGCGCGTCGTTGAACGCGGACTGCGTGACGTCCGCGCCGCCGCGGGTGCCGAGCGTCGGGTTCGCGCTGAGGATGACCAGGGCGGTCATGGTGCAGATGACCAGCGTGTCGAAGTAGACGCCCAGGGTCTGGACCAGGCCCTGCTTGACCGGGTGCGAGGCCTCCGCCGCGGCCGCGGCGTTCGGGGCCGAGCCCATGCCCGCCTCGTTGGAGAACATGCCGCGCCGTACGCCCTGGAGGATCGCCGTGCCGACCGCGCCGCCCGCGACCTCGCGGAAGCCGAACGCACCGGCGACGATGTCGCCGAGCATCCCCGGCACCGAGCCGATGTTGAGCAGGACGACGACCAGACCGACGAGCAGGTAGACCGCGGCCATGACCGGGATCAGGACCTTGGTGACCGAGGCGATCCGCTTCACGCCGAAGAACACCGCGAGGCCGAGCAGCACGGCCAGGATGATGCCGAGCACCGGCGTGAACCAGGCCGAGTCGACCCCGCCGAAGGAGCCGTCGGCGGCGACCGTGATCGTGTTCGACTGCACCGCGGTGAGCACGAAACCGAAGGTCAGGGTGATCAGCACCGCGAACAGCACACCGAGCCAGCGCTTCCCCAGGGCGCGCTCCATGTAGTACGCGGGGCCGCCGCGGAAGGTGCCCGGCTCCTTGCCGCGCGTCTTGTAGAGCTGCGCGAGACAGGACTCGACGAACGCCGACGCGCCGCCGACCAGCGCCATCATCCACATCCAGAACACCGCGCCGGGCCCGCCCATGGTGATCGCGGTGGCCACACCGGCGATATTGCCGGTGCCGATACGCGCGGCGGCCGAGATCGTGAAGGCCCCGAACGGGCTGACGCCGCTCTTCGGCTTCTCCTTCACGACCCGGAACATCTCCGGGACCAGCCGCAGCTGCACGGCCTTCGACCGGAGAGTGAAATACAGGCCTGCCACGGCCACGAGAGGGATCAGCAGATAGGTCCAGAAGACATCGTTGATGTCGACGATCCAGGTGTTCAACGTGCTCATGCGAGTGCGTCCCGGTCCTGTGGGTGGGGGGATCGGTGCGAACGGCGCGGTACGGATCGCGTACGCGGGTGGCCGTCGACCTTGGGAAGACGCTCTTCCACTTCTAACAAGTGACAGGACTGTAGGCAGGGACCTTGGTCCCTGCCCAGACCCCCATATAGTGGGCTATCTCACACAATGAGACGTCGCAGGTCAGTCCAGGGTTTTACGGGGCTGAGCGGCCCCCGCCAGCCCCGGCTCCGGCCCCGGCTCCGGCTCCCAGCACTGCACGCCCGGCAGGCCGGGGACGCGGTCCCGCGTGAAGACCGGGTCCAGGCCCGCCCCGCGCTGCGCCTGGTAGTCGTTCAGGAGGCGGAAGGCGATCACCGACAGCGGCAGGATCGCGGCCATGTTGACCAGGGCCATGAAGCCCATGAAGACGTCGGCGAGGTTCCACACCACGCTCACCGAGCCCAGCGCGCCGAGGAAGACGACGCCCAGGACCAGCGCGCGGTAGCCGGTCAGCACGCGCTTGCCGCCGTTCATGAACTGGAGGTTGGACTCGCCGTAGTAGTAGTTGCCGATCAGGGTGCTGAAGCAGAGCATGAACACGACGATGGTCAGCGCGTGTCCCGCCCAGCCGCCCAGCGTGTCGGAGAGCGCGGACTGCGTGAGGTCCGCGCCCTGCCGCCCGGCCAGCGTGGGGTTGGCGGTCAGGATGACGAACGCGGTCATCGTGCAGACCAGCATCGTGTCGAAGAAGACGCCGAGCGCCTGCACCAGACCCTGTTTGACCGGGTGCGAGACCGCGGCTGTCGCACCCGCGTTGGGCGCGGATCCCAGGCCCGCCTCGTTGGAGAACATGCCGCGCCGTACGCCCTGCTGGATCGCCGCGCCGACCGCGCCGCCCGCGACCTCGCGGAAGCCGAACGCGCCGCCCACGATGTCCGCGAGCACCCGCCCGAGGTCGCCGACGTTCAGCAGCACCACCGCCGCGCCGAGCAGCAGATAGACCACGGCCATGACGGGGACCAGCCAGCTCGTCACGGTCGCGATGCGCCGTACGCCGCCGAAGATGACCGCGCCGAGCAGCAGGACGAGCGCCAGGCCCACGGCCGCCGGGAACCAGCCTTCGCCGCCGCTCGGGAGCGAGCCCGCGCCGACCGCGACGATGGTGTTGGCCTGCACCGCGTTGAACACGAACCCGAAGGTCGCCGTGATGGTGACCGCGAACAGCACCCCGAGCCAGGGCCGCCGCAGCGCGTACCGCATGTAGTACGCGGGGCCGCCGCGGAAGGTGCCCGGCTCCTTGCCCCGCACCTTGTAGAGCTGCGCGAGAGTGGACTCGACGAACGCCGACGCGCCGCCGACCAGCGCCATCACCCACATCCAGAACACCGCGCCGGGCCCGCCGACGGTGATCGCGGTGGCCACACCGGCGATATTGCCGGTGCCGACGCGGGCGGCGGCCGAGATGGTGAAGGCGGCGAAGGACGAGATCGGCTTGGAGCCGTCGGCGCCGGGGGTCGGCTTGTCCCGCATCACGCGCAGCATCTCGGGGATCATCCGGAACTGCGCGCCCCTGGAGCGGACCGTGAAGTACAGTCCCGCGCCGACCACGAGGGGGATGAGCAGATAGGTCCAGAAGTAATCGTTGATGCTGACGATCACGGAGTCGAGCGTGTTCACGTACGGGACCTTATCCCCGCAAAACATGCCGCACGCACCAGATCGGGCCGTGGCGGACCCGCCGAGAGAAACGCCACAGGGGAAAGCCACAGGGCAAAGCCACAGGGGCGGCTCCCTCCTTCCGGAGGGTGCCGCCCCTGCGTACTGCTCAGGACAGTTGATCCGCGAGGGATCAGAAGTCCATGTCACCGCCCGGCATGCCGCCCGGAGCCGCCGGGGCGGCCTTCTCCGGCTTGTCGGCGATGACGGCCTCGGTGGTGAGGAACAGCGCGGCGATGGACGCGGCGTTCTGCAGCGCGGAGCGGGTGACCTTCGCCGGGTCGATGATGCCCTCGGCGATCATGTCGACGTACTCGCCCGTCGCGGCGTTCAGGCCGTTGCCGACGGCCAGGTTGCGCACCTTCTCCACGACGACGCCGCCCTCAAGGCCGCCGTTGACGGCGATCTGCTTGAGCGGGGCCTCCAGGGCGAGCTTCACGGCGTTGGCGCCGGTCGCCTCGTCACCCTCCAGCTCCAGCTTCTCGAAGACCGAGGAGGCCTGCAGCAGGGCCACGCCACCGCCGGCGACGATGCCCTCCTCGACGGCCGCCTTCGCGTTGCGAACGGCGTCCTCGATGCGGTGCTTGCGCTCCTTGAGCTCGACCTCGGTGGCCGCGCCCGCCTTGATGACGGCGACGCCGCCGGCGAGCTTCGCCAGGCGCTCCTGGAGCTTCTCGCGGTCGTAGTCCGAGTCGCTGTTCTCGATCTCGGCGCGGATCTGGTTCACCCGGCCGTTGACCTGCTCGCTGTCACCGGCACCGTCGACGATGGTGGTCTCGTCCTTGGTGATGACGACCTTGCGGGCGCGGCCCAGCAGGTCGATGGTGGCGTTCTCGAGCTTGAGGCCGACCTCCTCGGAGATGACCTCGCCGCCGGTGAGGATGGCGATGTCGTTCAGCATCGCCTTGCGGCGGTCGCCGAAGCCCGGAGCCTTGACGGCGACGGACTTGAAGGTGCCGCGGATCTTGTTGACGACCAGGGTCGACAGGGCCTCGCCCTCAAGGTCCTCGGCGATGATCAGCAGCGCCTTGCCGGACTGCATGACCTTCTCCAGCAGCGGAAGGAGGTCCTTCACGTTGCCGATCTTGGAGTTGGCGATCAGGATGTACGGGTCGTCGAGGACGGCCTCCATACGCTCCATGTCGGTGGCGAAGTACGCCGAGATGTAGCCCTTGTCGAAGCGCATACCCTCGGTGAGCTCCAGCTCCAGACCGAAGGTCTGGGACTCCTCGACGGTGATGACGCCTTCCTTGCCGACCTTGTCCATGGCCTCGGCGATCAGCTCGCCGATCTGGGTGTCGGCGGCGGAGATGGAGGCGGTCGAAGCGATCTGCTCCTTGGTCTCCACGTCCTTGGCCTGCTCCAGCAGGGCGCCCGAGACGGCCTCGACGGCCTTCTCGATGCCGCGCTTCAGGGCCATCGGGTTGGCGCCGGCCGCGACGTTGCGCAGGCCTTCGCGGACCAGGGCCTGGGCCAGGACGGTCGCGGTCGTCGTGCCGTCACCGGCGACGTCGTCCGTCTTCTTCGCGACCTCCTTGACCAGCTCGGCGCCGATCTTCTCGTACGGGTCCTCGAGCTCGATCTCCTTGGCGATGGACACACCATCGTTGGTGATCGTGGGGGCGCCCCACTTCTTCTCGAGGACGACGTTGCGGCCCTTGGGGCCGAGGGTGACCTTGACGGCGTCGGCGAGCTGGTTCATCCCGCGCTCGAGACCGCGCCGTGCCTCCTCGTCGAACGCGATGATCTTGGCCATGTGAAGTGGTCCTCCCGGACTGGGGTGGATGGCGACGGACTGTGCGGGCGCCCGCGACGGACGGCCTGCCTGCCTGTGTGGTTCCTTGCCCCACCCGGCCTGCGGGCCTCGCCTACCCAGTCCTTCTGTCACTCTCACTGGGAGAGTGCTAACGCCAATGATTAGCACTCGACCCCTGCGAGTGCAAGCGGGTCTGGCAGATCCCAGGCGCGCCCGAGGGTGGAGGGCATCACCCCCCTGACGTTCGGGGGTGGTCAGCGCGAGAGGTCCGCACCCGTGACGGGTACGGACCTCTCGTGCGCGAGTGCGTGAGTGCGCGAGTGCGTGAGTGCGTCGGTGGCCGATCGCGCCTGGATCAGACGGCGAGCTTGACCATGTCCGCCTGCGGACCCTTCTGGCCCTGCGAGATCTCGAATTCGACTCGCTGACCCTCTTCCAGGGTGCGGTACCCGTCCATCTGGATCGCGCTGTAGTGGACGAAAACATCCGCACCACCGTCGACCGCGATGAAGCCGTACCCCTTCTCCGCGTTGAACCACTTGACGGTGCCCTGAGCCATGCCTAACTCCCCTATTACTGGCCCTTGCGCGGATCCGCACTTCGCGAATCCGGGTCAGACCTCACTCCCCAGACAGGTGGGGGTGTGCGCCGGAACGCGTCGACCGCGGCTGAATGTATCTGCCCAACTGCCCTCTGCAACAGGTCAATCGGACGAGAAATCTGGGCACGCCTGATCGGAAGTATCCGGAGGTTTCGACGGACTCGGGGCAAGTCGGGCCAGGCAAAAGGGAACGCAAGGTGCAAACGGACTCAGTGATTTGGCTGCTTCTCGTCGGAGTGCCTGGCACTTCTCATATGCTCTCGGCACACTCTTCGCGCGAAGTGGAGCAGTATTCCCAACTCTACCGCGCTCAACCATGCAGAATCACCCCCTCCGCTTCTTGCCGAGGGGGTGATTCTGTGAGGGTTCGACGCGCCGTCAGCCGCCCGCGACGGCCGGGATGATGGAGACGCCCACGCCGTCCGGCGTGGCCGTCTCCAGGCCCTGTTCAAAGCGCACGTCGTCGTCGTTCACGTACACGTTCACGAAGCGCCGCAGCTTGCCCGTGTCGTCCAGGACGCGGGCGCCGATGCCGGTGTGGTTCTTCTCCAGGTCGGCGATGACCTCGGCGAGGGTCGCGCCCTCGGCCGTCACCTCGGACTCGCCGCCGGTGTACGTACGGAGGATGGTGGGGATGCGGACCTTGACGCTCACGGTGGTTCTCCAGACTTCAGGGTGGGGCGGGGGACGGGGCGGGAAGGTGACTAGTCGGCCAGGCCAGCGGACCGGAACGCGTCAAGCGAGGGCTTGATCACGGCGGTGGCCTGCGAGGTCGGGGCGACCGCGTCCAGCGTCTTGAGCCCGTCACCGGTGTTGAGCACGACCGTGGTCAGGGCCGGGTCGAGCAGCCCCGCCTCGATGAGCTTCCGGGTCACCCCCACCGTCACGCCGCCCGCGGTCTCCGCGAAGATGCCCTCGGTCCGCGCGAGCAGCTTGATCGCGTCGACGACCTGCTCGTCGTCGACGTCCTCCACCGCGCCGCCGGTGCGCCGCGCGATGTCCAGGACGTACGGGCCGTCGGCCGGGTTGCCGATCGCCAGGGACTTGGCGATGGTGTCCGGCTTCTGCGGCCGTACGACGTCGTGCCCGGCCTTGAAGGCGGTGGAGACCGGCGAGCAGCCCTCCGCCTGGGCGCCGAAGATCTTGTACGGCTGGTCCTCGACCAGGCCCAGCTTGATCAGCTCCTGGAACCCCTTGTCGATCTTCGTGAGCTGGGATCCGGAGGCGATCGGGATGACGATCTGGTCGGGCAGCCGCCAGCCGAGCTGCTCGCAGATCTCGTACGCCAGGGTCTTGGAGCCCTCGCCGTAGTACGGGCGCAGGTTGACGTTGACGAAGCCCCAGCCCTCGCCCAGCGGGTCGCCGATGAGCTCGGAACAGAAGCGGTTGACGTCGTCGTAGTTGCCCTCGATGCCGACCAGCTCGCCGCCGTACACCGCGGCCATGACGACCTTGCCCTGCTCCAGGTCGTGCGGGATGAACACGCAGGACCGGAAGCCGGAGCGGGCGGCGGCCGCGCCGACGGCGCCCGCGAGGTTGCCGGTCGACGAGCAGGACAGGGTGGTGAAGCCGAAGGCGCGGGCGGCCTCGACGGCGATCGCGACGACCCGGTCCTTGAAGGAGTGGGTCGGGTTGCCGGAGTCGTCCTTGATGAACAGGCCGCCGGTGACGCCCAGTTCGCGGGCGAGGTTGTCGGCCTTGACCAGCTTGGTGAAGCCGGGGTTCAGGTTCGGCTTGTCGGCGACGTCGGCCGGGACGGGCAGCAGCGGGGCGTAGCGCCAGATGCTGTTCGGGCCCGCCTCGATCTGCTGGCGCAGGGCCTCGGGGTCACCGGTGGGAAGCTCGTACGCGACTTCGAGCGGGCCGAAACACAGCGCGCAGGCGAAGATCGGGCCGAGCGGGAAGCGCTCGCCGCACTCGCGACAGGAGAGAGCCGCGGCGGGACCGAGCGAGACGGTCGCGGCGGGGGTGCCGGAGGTGCTGCCAGTGGTGGTTGCTTCGACGGATTGCACAGCCATGGAGGCGAGGCCCTTTCTCCTCATCTTCCTTACGACGCACTTCGCCGCAAGACGGAATTGGCACCTTCCCGAGTCAGGAGCCTCGCTTCGGACGCACGAGTACTGACTGGAGGGTTGCCGGGGCTTCAACGGGCCGTATCCCTCTGCCCCTCTGGATGAGCGGTATGAAGTTGTGCGCTGGACGGCCCCCGGCATGCGACGGTCGTCCGCGTTGTTCAAGACTGTAACCGAAGGCCCTGACAGTTGAGATAGTCGTCCGAACCGCGAGATGGATCATGCAGGGAGAACCCGAACGTGCTCGATGAGGTGGAGCGCTGGCTGACCAGGCGTTCCTGGTCCGTGTCCGACCGCCCGCTGGACGAGCTGCTGGCGGCCAAGGTACGGCCCGGCGGCCGGGTCAGCGTGGTGCTGCCCGCGCTGGACGAGGAGGAGACCGTCGGCGAGATCGTCGCCACGATCCGGCGGGAGCTGATGGCGCCGGCGGCCCCGCTCGTCGACGAGCTGGTGGTGATCGACTCCGGTTCGCGGGACCGTACGGCCGCTGTGGCCGCCGCCGCGGGCGCGCGGGTCGTGCACCGGGACGCGATCCTGCCGCGGATACCCGCGCTGCCGGGCAAGGGCGAGGTGCTGTGGCGCTCGCTCCTGGTGACCAGCGGCGACATCGTCTGTTTCGTGGACGCGGACCTGCGGGAGTTCTCCGCGGACTTCGTCACCGGCATCGCCGGCCCGCTGCTCACCGAGCCGGACGTGCAGTTCGTGAAGGGCATGTACGACCGACCGCTCGGCGAGGCGACCGACCAGGGCGGCCGGGTCACGGAACTGGTCGCGCGGCCGCTGCTCAATCTGCACTGGCCGCTGCTGGCCGGTTTCGTGCAGCCGCTGGGCGGCGAGTACGCGGCCCGCCGGACGCTGCTTGAGCGGCTGCCGTTCCCGGTCGGGTACGGCGTGGAGCTGGGGCTGCTGGTGGACGCGCTGCACACGGTGGGCCTCGACGCGCTGGCGCAGGTGGACATCGGGGTGCGCAAGCACCGGCACCAGGACGGCCGGGCGCTGGGCCGGATGGCCGCGGCGATCTACCGGACCGCGCAGCTGCGGCTGGCCCGCGGCCACCTCGTACGCCCGAGGCTGACGCAGTTCGAGCGGGGCGCGGACGGGTTCGAGCCGCGGACCCACGCCGTGGACACGGAGGAGCGCCCGCCGATGACGGAGATCGTCGAGTACACCACCCGCCGTGTCGCGTGACCGGCGTGTCACGTGACCGGTGCGTCGCGTGACCGGCGTGTCACGTGACCGGTGCGTCGTGCGACACGGCGTGCCGTCCGCACGTTTGAACCATTACGTCACGGGCTAGGTAGGGCGCATGTCGTCCGAGGCTTCCGCGCACCAGGCCCAGGTACTCGTCGCGTCCAACCGCGGCCCCGTCAGCTACGCCGTACGCGAGGACGGCACGCTCGACGCGAGGCGCGGCGGCGGCGGGCTGGTCTCGGGGCTGTCCGCGATCGGCCCGGACACGGACGCGCTGTGGGTCTGCGCGGCGCTGGGCGACGGGGACCGCGAGGCGGTGCGGCGGGGCGTCGGCGAGGCGGGCGTACGGATGCTGGCGATCGACGCCGGGGTGCACGCCGACGCGTACAACGGGGTCGCCAACTCGGTGCTGTGGTTCGTCCACCACATGCTGTACCAGACGCCGCTTGAGCCCTCCTTCGGCCCGGAGTTCCGGCGGCAGTGGGCCGCGTACGAGACGTACAACCGCGCCTTCGCCGAGGCGCTGGCCGACGCCGCCGCGCCGGGCGCGGCGGTGCTGGTGCAGGACTACCACCTGGCCCTGGTGCCGGGGATGCTCCGCGAGCTCCGCCCCGACCTGCGGATCGGGCACTTCTCGCACACCCCGTGGGCCCCGCTGGACTACTTCCGGACGCTGCCGGACGACATCGCCGCGCGGCTGCTGCGCGGGATGCTCGGCGCGGACCGGCTGGGCTTTCTGACCCGGCGCTGGGCGGACGCGTTCACGGGGTGCGCCGAGGGCGTACTGGGTCCGGACGCGCTGGACGGCACCCGGATCGGGGTGCACGGTCTCGGCGCGGACGCGGACTTCCTGCGGGAGCGGGCGGGGCGGGCCGACGTCGAGGAGCGGCTGGCCGGGCTGCGGGAGCAGATCGGCGCGGCGGACCGCAGGACCATCGTCCGGGTGGACCGTACGGAGCTGTCCAAGAACATCGTGCGCGGGCTGCACGCGTACCGGCTGCTGCTCGACTCGCACCCCGAGTGGCGCGAGCGCGTGGTGCACCTCGCGTTCGCCTATCCGTCCCGGCAGGACCTGGACGTCTACCGGGCCTATACGGCGGAGGTGTCGCGGGTCGCCGCGGAGATCAACGCGGCGTACGGCACCGCGGGCTGGACGCCGGTCGTCCTGCATGTGCGGGACGACTTCGCGCGGTCGCTGGCCGCGTACCGGCTGGCGGACGTGGCGCTGGTCAACCCGATCCGGGACGGGATGAACCTGGTCGCCAAGGAGGTGCCGGTCGTCTCGGACGAGGGGTGCGCGCTGGTGCTGTCGCGGGAGGCGGGGGCGTGCGCGGAGCTCGGCGACGACGCGGTGGTGGTGAACCCGTTCGACGTGTCGGGCACGGCCGAGGCGCTGCACACCGCGCTCACGATGCCGACGGCCGAGCGCGCGGAGCGCACGAAGCGGCTGGCCGCGGCGGCGACGGCGCTGCCCCCGGAACGCTGGTTCCTGGACCAGCTGCAAGAGCTGCGCGGCTGAGCCAGGGATCGGTCCTCCGCCCGGCCCCGCCTCTTCCCGACGGTGGCCTTCGCGGCTTCGCCGCATGGCCTGCGGACGGCTTGACCGATGTCCTCAATCGCCGGACGGGCTGGAGTCGGCCACTCGCGACGCGAGCGCGGCCAGCAGGCCCACCACCCCCGACGGGCCGTCGACGACCAGGTCCGCGCGGTCGGCCAGCTCGCGGACCTCGTCGCTCCCGCTGCACACCAGCACCCCCGGCACCCCCTCCCCCCGCGCCTTCTCGACCGCCGCGAACGCGGCCAGGTCACCGAGATCGTCCCCGGCGTACAGCACGGACTCGGCGGACACCTCCCGCAGATACGCCGTGAGCGCGGCGCCCTTGTCGACGCCCGGCGGCCGCAGCTCCAGCACGAGCCGCCCCGGTTCGACGACGAGCCCGTGCCGCGCGGCCAGCTCACCGAGCGGCCCCCGCAGCGCGGCGAACGCCGCCTCGGGGTCCGCCGCCCGCCGCGTGTGCACGGCGAGCGCCCGGCCCTTCTCCTCGATCCAGCTGCCGTGCCACGCGCCCAGCGCGTCCAGGAAGCCGGGCAGCTCGGCGCGGACCGCGGCGACGCCGGGGTGCGGCTCGGGCGCCCGCACCCGGCCGGACACGGCGTCCCAGCGCTCCGCGCCGTAGTGCCCGAGCACCACCAGGTGGTCGAGCCCCGGCACCCCGGCGAAGCCGCCGTACCGTACGGCGACCCCGGCCGGACGCCCGGTCACCACCGCGACCGAGCCGACCCGCGGCGCCAGCGCGGCCAGCGCGGGTACCGCGTCCGGGTGCGCCCGCGCCCGCTCCGGGTCGGGCACGATCTCGGCGAGGGTGCCGTCGAAGTCGAGGGCCACCACCGCGCGCTCGGGCCGGGCGACGAGCGCGGCCAGGCCCTCGCGTCCGGCGGCGGTCACGGGCGTCGGCAGATCAGGCACACGGCCGGACGAACGGGAGTAGCGGGAGTGCGGATGGGAGTACGGATGGCTGCTGCCCATGCCCCGACCCTATCCAGCCGCGGCGTGCCGCACGCCTCGCGCGCGAACCCGTCTCACATACCGCGCACAGACTTCAGCGGCGCGCCCGCCGCGCGTCCCGCAGCCGCCGCAGCCGGTTCACCGTCACCGGGTCGTGGGCCTGGGCGCGCGGGTCGTCTATGAGCGCGCCGAGCAGCTGGTAGTAGCGGGTGGGCGAGATGCCGAGCCGCTCCCGTATGGCCCGCTCCTTGGCCCCGGCGCCGGGCCAGCTCCGCCGCTCCACCGCGAGCACGGCGGCATCGCGCTCGGAGAGGCCAGGGCGGTCCGAGCGACCGGTCTGTTCACTCATACCCCGCTCACTCATACCCCGCACCGTAACCGCGCCCACTGACACTCGCCCCGTGACCGGCGACCGCAGCCGGGGCCGCGACCGGAACCACGACCGGACCGCAACCGCAACCGCGACCGCCGCCAGCTACGCCGCGCTGTCCGCCGCCACCGCCGCGTTCTGCATCTCCTTGAGCAGCGTCACCGGGTTGCCGCCCGGCTCGACCGCCTTGCCGATCTTCTTCTTGATGTCCGCGCTCACCCCGGCCCAGGACGTCTTGCCCACCGGGTACAGCTCGGACGTCGGCAGCTCGCCCAGGAACTCGCCCAGCGCCTTGTGCTTCGGGTCGGCCGCCAGCGCGTCGGACGCGGAGCTGGTGACCGGCAGGATGTCGTAGCGGAGCGAGAAGTCCAGGACCTGCTTCTCGCCGTAGACGAAGTCGAGGAACGTGCCGATCTCCTTACGGTGACCGTTCCGCTTGAAGGCCATCATCCAGTCGGCGACGCCCATGGTGGCCTTGGCCTTGCCGTTGATGCCGGGCAGCGGCACCATGCCGTACTTCACGCCCTTCTTCTCGGCCTGTTGCATCAGCGTGGGGTGGCCGTTGAGCATGCCGACCTCGCCGTCGGCGAACGCGTCGAAGGCCTTCTGCCGGTTGAGCTTGCCCGGCGCCACCGGGCCGGTCAGGTCCTTGCCGACCAGCTCGTCCTTCAGCCACTTGAAGGTGTTGATGTTCTCCGTCGAGTCCAGCGTGTACGTACCGACGTGGTCGGTGTAACCGCCGCCGCCGCTCAGCAGCCACTGCATGGTCTCGGCCTGCGCCTCCTCCGGTCCGAGCGGCAGTGCGAACGGCGTCTTCACCCCGCTGTCCTTCAGGGACCGCGCGGCGGCGGCGAGCTCGTTCCAGGTCGTCGGCGGCTCGATGTCGGCGGCCTTGAACAGCTCCTTGTTGTAGAAGAGCAGCCGGGTCGACGAGGCGAACGGCATGCCGTACTGGACCCGCCTGACCTCGCCCGCCGATGTGAGCGTGGAGAGCAGGTCGGACTGCACGGATATGGAGAGCAGTTCGTCGACGGGGTAGAGGCGGTCCTTGGCGGCGTGGTCGGCGTAGGCGCCGATCTGCGCCATGTCGGGCGCCTCGCCCTTGTCGGCCATCTCGGCGACCTTGGCGTCGACGTCGGTCCAGGGCAGCACGGTGACATCGACCTTGATGCCGGAGTGCTTGCTCTCGAACTCCTTGACCAGGCTGTTCCAGTAGTGCTTGGAGCTGTTCTCCGGGCTGTCCCCGTAGTCGGCGGCCACGAGCTTGAGCGTGACCTCACCGCCGGACCCCGTACTGCTGCAACCGGCCAGTGTGGCCGTCATGCCCAGTGCGGCCGCCGCCGCGATCAGCCCTGTTGTCCGCCGGTGCACAGCTTTTCCCACTCTCGTGTATTTCGGTCGGTCAGTCCCCGCGACGTCCGATTGTATGAACGGGGCGTTCCCCTTCTGTTCACCGGGAGGTCTACACCAGCCGCCGCATGGAGGTCTACACCACTCGCAAAAAGAGATGACGGGGGCCGGGCGGCACGGAATCATGGCGGGTATGCCTGGTCCCTACGTCATCCGCGGTTCGGTCTCCCTGCCGGAGGCCGAGCTGGTCTGGCGTTTCTCCAGGTCATCCGGGCCCGGCGGGCAGCATGTGAACACCAGTGATTCAAAGGCGGAGCTCCGCTTCGACCTGGCGAACACCGCGTCACTGCCCGAGGTCTGGAAGCGGCGCGCCCTGGAGCGGCTCGCGCCCCGGCTGGTCGACGGGGTGATCGCGGTACACGCGTCCGAGCACCGCTCGCAGTGGCGCAACCGCGAGATGGCGGCCACCCGGCTCGCGTCCCTGCTGGCCGAGGCCACCGCGCCGCCACCGAAGCCACGGCGCCCGACGAAGATCCCCCGAGGCGTCAACGAGCGGCGGCTGCGCCAGAAGAAGGCCCGCAGCGAGACCAAACGAGGCCGCTCCGGCCGGGATTGGTAGGACCGATAAGACCGATAAGACCGACAAGGCTGATGAGACCGGTCAGCCCAACTGCCGGTACCGGCCCCGGAAGTACATCAGCGGCCCGCCGTCCGCGCTCGGCAGCTCCGCGCTCAGCACCCGGCCGATCACCAGCGTGTGGTCCCCCGCCCGCACGCTCTGCTCCGTACGGCACTCCAGGGTCGCCAGCGCCCCGCCCACCAGCGGCGCCCCGGACCACTCCCCCCGTACGTACGCGATGTCCTCGAAGAGCAGCCGGTCACTGATCCGCCCCTTCATCGCGAAGCGCCCCGCGATGTGCCGCTGGCTCTCGGCGAGCACCGACACCCCCCACAGCGGCTGCTCGGCGAGCAGGTCGTCCATCCGGGAGCCCTCCCGCAGGCTGACCATGACCAGCGGCGGATCGAGCGACACGGACATGAAGGCGGTCGCCGTCATGCCCACGTCCTCGCCCGCGGGCCCGTCGTCGGCGAGCGCCGCCTCACGCGCGGTCACCAGCACCACGCCTGCGGCCAGCCGGGACATCGCGGCGCGGAAGTCGTCGTTGCTCACCCCATCAGGATGCACAGCGGGCTGCTCCGGGGGGCGGGGGACGCGTGGGGCGGCGGAAGTCTTCAGCACGCCAGCACGCTAACCGGGTCGGCGGCGGCCCCGCATCGGGCCCTGGACGGAGTGCGGTCCTAGGACCGTAGCCCCGACCGCACACTGTGCACATACCAACCAGTTTGCGTTCAGAAAACGTACAGAGGCACCACGCCCCCACTCCCCACCCCTTCACCCCTCGCTGTGACTTGAGTCACAGGACTCATATTTCGTTGACCCTGTGTACCGACTGAGCTGCTCGCTGTGATTCAGTGGCTGAGGCCGCGTGAGAGCCACCAGACGCTGAGGACTGTGGATCCTGGAGTTGCTGTCGAGGTCTCGGGGAGAGCGAAGCATGGAGACCGAGTCGGAGCCCTACGTCCGTCTTGCGACCCTGCGGCAGCTGCATCAGGTGGTCGCCGACCTGAACACGGCGCGAAGCCTGGCGGACACGCTGCAGACGGTCGCCGACGGCATCGTGAACGGCCTCGGCTACGAACTGTCGTGTGTCAACCTCGTACGCCCCGACGGCGATCTCGTCGTGGCCGCCTTCGCGGGCAACGCCGCAGCTGAGGCGCTCATCACCGGCCGCGTGGGCTCCCGCGCCTCCTGGGAGCGCCGACTGGGCATGGGCCGGGCGTGGGGCGACCTCCGGTTCATACCGCACACCGAGGGCTGGGTACTCGACGACGACGACGTACCGCAGTGGTACACCTCGGGACCCGAGCCGCGCTTCGAGGACGAGTGGCATCCGTCGGACCGGTTGTTCGCGCCGATGTACGCGGCCAGCTCGGCCGGCGGCGAGCTGCTGGGCGTCATAGCCGTCGACCGGCCGCGGAACGGCCGTCTGCCCGGCGCCTGGGGCCGCGAGGCGCTCCAGATGTACGCCTCCCAGGCCGCCATTGCAATCAGTAACGCTCGCTTGCGGGCAAACATGCAGCGCGCCCTGGTCAGACTCGAACGGGAACAGCAGGCGCTGCGGGCCAGTGAGGAATCCTTCCGGCAGGCCTTCGAGTACGCGCCGTCCGGCATGGCCATCGCCGAGATAGGCGGCGACCAGCACGGCCGGATCCTGCGCACCAACGACGCGCTCTGCCGTCTGCTCGGCCGCCCCGCGTCGGCGATGCGCCGCTACGCGTTCTCCGACCTCGTGCACCCGGAGGACATCGGCACCCTGCTGCGTACGTCCGCCGAGGGCGGGCGGGCCGAACTGCGGCTCGGGCGGCGGGACGGCACCTACCTCTGGGTGTCGATGCGGAACTCCGTGGTCGCCGACGCCGCAGACGGGCCGCGCTTCCTGCTCACCCACGTCGAGGACATCGAGGAGCGCAAGCGCCGCGAGCTCCAGCTCGCGCACCGGGCCTCGCACGACTCGCTCACCGGCCTGCCGAACTCCGCCGAGCTCCGCGCCCGGCTCGGCGCCCGGCTGTGCCGCCGCCCGCAGGCCACGCGGCCCAGCGCGGTGGACACGCTGGACGCGGCGTACGGCGGCGCACCCGCCGCCCTGACGGGCGGCTACGACGTCACCGCGTACGACCTGAACGGCTACCCGGCCGACGTCAACGGCTACCCGGCCGACCCGAACGGCTACCCGGCCCACGGCTACGACACCAGCGGCCACGACCCCGGCGCGGGCGTCTACGACGAGGCCTTCGACCACCACGTGCACACCGTCGCCCCCGAAGAGGGCGCCGACGACGACGGCGCCAAGGGCCTGGCCGTGCTCTTCTGCGACCTGGACGGCTTCAAGTCGATCAACGACCGGTTCGGACACCACACGGGCGACGCCGTCCTCATCGAGGTCGCGCGCCGCCTGACCGGCGGGGTCAGGGACGGCGACACCGTCGCCCGGCTCGGCGGCGACGAGTTCGTCGTCCTGGCCGACGGGCTCGGCCGCGCCGACGCCCAGGACCTCGCCGTACGCCTGCGGAACGCGATCATCCCGCCGATCCGCGTGGACGGCAGGGCGGTCAGGGTCGGGGCCAGCTTCGGCATCGGGTGGGCCCACTGCGGCATGTCGGCGGAGGAAGTGCTGCAATCCGCCGACCAAAGGATGTACGTGGAGAAACGATCTCGTGCGAAACAGCACAGGCGCGCGGGGTAGTCGCAGGTCAGCGAGTGCGGTCGGGCAACGGCCCGGTGAACTGTCACTCGGAGCGGGTAGGCTCGCCTGACACTCGACCTGTATGAGGAGCGGACTGAGGGATGACTCCCGGCGACAACGGCGCGAGCAAGCCCGAAGACGACGACCCGTTCGGCTACCTGTACGCCGACGGGCAGGCCGCGGGTGCCACCCCGCCCGGCGGCGGCGGTTACGGCTACCCCGGCGGCCGCTCCCTCAACCAGGTGCGCCCGGTCGGCGAGCGCCAGTACGGCCAGCAGCAGGCCCCCCAGCCGCACAGCCAACAGCCGTACGGCCAGCAGCAGTACGGCCAGCAGCCCTACGCCCAGCAGTACGGCCAGCCCGCGCAGGCCGCGCCGCAGGCTCCCCCGGCGTACGGCGCCCAGATCCCGCCGCAACAGGCCCACGCGTACGACCAGGCGCACTACGCGGCCCCGGAGACCCTCCCCGGCGGCGCTCCCGCCGGACCGCCTCGCGCGCCGCAGCCCGTCCAGGGCGGCGGCGGCCGGGGCCGTGGCCCCAACACCAAGATGCTGCTGGTCGGGGCGCTGGCCGTGGTCGCCGCCGTGGTCATCGGCATCGGCGTCGCGATGATCGGCGGCGACCCGGACGAGAAGAACGACCAGGCGCGCGAGGGCGGCCAGAAGCAGAGCCAGGAGCCCGCGGACACGGTGAAACCGTCCGACGAGCCGTCGAAGGACGCCGACGAGCCCGAGGAGGAGGAGAAGGTCGAACTGCCGCGCTCCGACGCGAACTCGCTGAGCCTGGCGGGCGGCGCTGCCAAGGCGTCCGACGTCGACGGCGCGAAGGCCGCCGGCGGCACCTACGTCACCGGCTTCAACACCCCTGGCGCGTCGGCGACCTGGACCGTCAACGACATCCCGGAGAGCGGCAAGTACACCCTGCGCGTGATCTACGGCGTGCCCGGCAGGGACGCCGACACCACGCTCACGGTCAACGGCAAGGCCCACGAACGGCCGCTGAACATGAAGAACTTCGCCCAGGCCGAGGACGGCGACTGGAAGCGGGGCTGGACCAACACCTGGTCCAACGTCATCCTCAACAAGGGCACCAACACCATCAAGATCTCCTGCGAGGACGGCAACGCGTGCGAGATCAACCTCGACCAGCTGTCCCTGGAGGAGGGCTGGCGCAGCTAGCCCCTGCCAGGCCTGACAGGACCCGCGAGGGCCTGCCCGACTGTCAGGCCTGACAGGACCCGTCCGGCCTGACAGAACCCGTCCGGGCTACGCCGCGCCCGCCCGCTCGGCCTCCACGCGGACCTGGCCCAGCAGCCCCTCGTACGCCGCGCCGTCGAACTCCCCCGCCACCGGGGCCCGTACCGTCGCCGCCGACAGCGCGACCGCGCGGGCCAGCCGCCGCGGCCAGGGCTCGCCCGTGACCAGCCCCGCGAGCAGTCCCGCGACCGCGGAGTCCCCCGCGCCCGTCGGGTTGCCGCGTACGGGAGCGTGCGGCGCGGCCCGCCAGCCGCCGTCCGGGGTCACCGCCAGCAGCCCCTCGGCCCCCAGCGAGGCGACCACGGCGTACGCGCCCCGCCCGCGCGCCTCGCGCGCGGCGCGCAACGGCTCTTGGGAGCCGGTCAGTTCGGCCAGCTCGGCGGCGTTCGGCTTGACGATGTCCGGCCGGGCGGCGATGCCCCGGCGCAGGGGCTCCCCGCTGGTGTCCAGCAGTACGGGCACCCGCGCGGCGCGCGCGGCCCGTACGAGTTGCGCGTACGCCCCCACCGGCACCCCCGGCGGCAGGCTGCCGCACAGGGCCACGGCCCGCGCGGAGCCGAGCAGTTCGGCGTAGCGCGTCCGGAAGGCCGCCCACTCGTCGGGCGTGACGACCGGTCCCGGCTCGTTGAGCTGGGTCGTGTCGCCCGTCGCGCCGTCGACCACGGCGACCGTACGCCGCGTGGCGCCCGAGACGGGCACCAGCGCGTCCGTCACCGGCGACGGAACGTCCCGCGCCAGCAGCTGCCGTACGGTCGCCCCGGTGTCACCGCCCGCGAACCCGGTGACCGTGGCCTCGTACCCGAGCGCGGCCAGCACTCGCGCCACGTTCAGCCCCTTGCCGCCGGGGCGTTCGAGTACCTCGGTGACGCGGTGCGAGAGGTGCGGGGTGAGCCGGGGCACCCGGTAGGTGACATCGAGGGCAGTGTTCAGCGTGACCGTGAGGATCACGGGTGCCACCCCCGGTAGTACGTGAATATCTCCTGTGCGGGACCTGATCATGCCAAACAGAAGGCGGTTGGCCCAGACTCCGGAGCCAACCGCCTTCCCGCCTGCCGCGGACCGCGCCTGCCGCGGACCGCGCCTGCCGCGCGCGTCCTCACCCCAGTCGGGGCTCCACCACCCACTCGCCCTTGCGCAGCACGCCCTTGAGGTCGAACGCCGCGTCCAGGACGACCAGATCGGCGTCCTTGCCCGCCTCCAGCGACCCGACCATGTCGTATAGGCCGAGCAGCTTCGCCGGGTTGGCCGAGATCGCGCGGACGACGTCCTCGACGCCCAGCCCGTCGACGGTCACGGCCCGCTTGAAGGCGCGGTCCAGGGTGAGCGTGGAGCCCGCGATGGAACCGCCTTCGACGAGCCGCGCCACGCTGTCGCGCACCTCGACCTCCAGCGGGCCGAGCATGTACCGGCCGTCGCCGAACCCGGCCGCGTCCATCGCGTCGGTGATGAAGGCGACCCGCCCGGAACCCGCGCGGTGGAAGGCGAGTTCCAGGGCGGCCGGGTGCAGATGGGTGCCGTCGTTGATCAGCTCGACGGTGACCCGCTCGTCCTCCAGGAGGGCCGCGATCGGCCCCGGAGCGCGGTGCCCGAGCCCCGGCATGGCGTTGTAGAGATGCGTGGCGACCGTGGCGCCGGCCTCGATCGCCTCGACGGTCTGCTCGTACGTGGCGTCGGTGTGCCCGACGGCGGCGATCACGCCGTGCTCGGCCAGCAGCCGTACGGAGTCGACGCCGCCGGGCAGCTCGGTCGCCAGCGTCACCATCCTGGCCGCGCCGCGCCCCGCGTCGATCAGCTTCCTGACCTCGGCCGGGTCGGGGTCGCGCAGCAGCTTCTCGCTGTGCGCGCCCTTGCGGCACGGCGCGATGAACGGGCCCTCGAAGTGGATCCCGGCGATGTCGCCCTGCTCGGCCAGCTCCGACAGGAACCCGGCGCGGTGTGCGAGGAAGTCCATGTCACCGGTGACGGTGGAGGCGACCAGCGTGGTGGTCCCGTGCTCGCGATGGGTCCGTACCCCGGTCAGCACCTCGTCCGCGGTGCCGGAGGTGAAGGAGGCGCCGCCGCCGCCGTGGTTGTGCAGGTCCACGAAGCCGGGGACGACCCAGCACCCCGACAGGTCGACCTCGGGCGCGCCGCCCGAGACATGCCCCGCGATCCGTCCGCGCTCATCGACGATCACCCGGCCGTCCTCGACGATCCCGGTGGGCAGCACCACCCGTGCGCCGGTGAGTACCTTGCGTGCGGCCATCAGGCACGAACCTCCGTGGAGTGAATGGATGTCAGCAGGTCCCAGGCGAGCAGGCCCGCGCCCAGGCAGCCCGCGGTGTCCCCGAGCGCGGCGGGGACGATGGCGGGCAGCCGCTGGAAGGTCATCCGTTCCTCCACCGCCGTCCGCAGCGGTGTGAACAAGGTTTCCCCGGCTTCGGCGAGCCCGCCACCGATGATCAGCGTGCGCGGGTCCAGCAGGGTGACCGCGGTGACCAGCCCGTCGGCCAGCGCGTCCACGGCCTCCCGCCACACCGCCGCCGCGCGCGGGTCGCCCGCCCTGACGGCCCGCGCGCAGTCCGCGGCGTCCGCGTCCGGGTCGCCGCTCGCCTCGGCCCACGCGCGCGTGACGGCGGACGCCGACGCGTACCGCTCCAGGCAGCCGCGCTGCCCGCACCCGCACGGCGCACCACCGGGGCGTACGACGATGTGCCCGATCTCGCCCGCGCAGCCGTGCGCCCCCGGCTCGATCGTCCCGTCGATGCCGATGGCGCCGGCGATCCCGGTGCCGAGCGGCACGAACAGGAAACGGTCCGCGCCGCGCCCCGCGCCGATCCGCCCCTCGGCGAGCCCTCCGGCCCGCACATCGTGGCCGAGCCCGACCGGTACGCCGCCGAGCCTGCGGCTCAGCAGGTCCCGCAGAGGCAGGTCGCGCCAGCCCAGGTTGGCCGCGTACACGGCGATCCCGCGCTCGGAGTCGACGATTCCGGGCACGGCCGCGCCGACGGCCGCGGCGGGCTGCCCGAAGTGCTTCTCCCCGTACGCGCGCAGCTCGTCGGCGAAGTCGAGTATCGACGCCGTCACGGCGTCCGCGCCGCGCTCGCGCCCGGTCGCCCGGCGCGCCTCGTGCAGCGCGCTGCCGTCCGCCCCCATCAGGGCGGCTTTCATCCCGGTGCCGCCCACATCGAGGGCGATGACGTGTCTCACCCGGACAGTTTGGCCCGCGCCCCGCGAAAGGTCTAGTCCACTTCGCTCTTCATCGAGATCACCCAGAAGATCGACCGGGTTCAGGAACCTCCGGGTCCCCTGTCCGCGTTAGAGCGGATGACGGTAGCTTCGTGCCCGGCACGAAGCCCGCAATCACATCTAGGGGAAAGGGACTTCCATGGCTGTAAGCCTGTCCAAGGGCGGCAACGTCTCGCTTACCAAGGAGGCACCTGGCCTGACCGCCGTCACGGTGGGCCTTGGCTGGGACGTCCGCACGACCACCGGCACGGACTTCGACCTCGACGCCTCGGCGATCGCCGTCAACCCCGAGGGCAAGGTCGTCTCGGACGGCCACTTCGTCTTCTTCAACAACAAGTCCACGCCGGACCAGACCATCGTCCACACCGGTGACAACGTCACGGGCGAGGGCGAGGGCGACGACGAGCAGATCAACGTCAACCTCGCGGGCCTGCCCGCCGACGTCGACAAGATCGTCTTCCCGGTCTCCATCTACGACGCCGAGACCCGCAGCCAGAACTTCGGCCAGGTGCGCAACGCTTTCATCCGCGTCGTCAACCAGGCGGACCAGACCGAGATCGCCCGCTACGACCTCAGCGAGGACGCGGCGACCGAGACCGCGATGGTCTTCGGCGAGCTGTACCGCAACGGCGCGGAGTGGAAGTTCCGCGCCGTGGGCCAGGGCTACGCCTCGGGCCTGACCGGCATCGCCCAGGACTTCGGCGTCAACGTCTGACGCGCCCGGCCGCGCGTGTCGCGGCACAGCACGGCCGCCCCGAGCGCCAGTGGCACTCGGGGCGGCCGTCGCCGTGCCGTCGCGGTCCCCTGGGACAGCTGGGACCGCTCAGCCGATCCGGCTCACTTGTCCAGCGCCGCGACACCGGCGAGCGCGAACTTCTCGTCCAGCTGACCGGACGGCGCGCCCGCGACGCCGATGCCCGCGATCGGCGCGCCCTTGGCCTTGACCGGCGCACCACCGGCCAGGAACAGCGTGCCCGGAATGTCCTTCAGGTTCGGGGCCTGCTCCAGGCGCTTGACCAGGTCCGACGTGGGCGCGTTCCAGGCGACGGCGGTGAACGCCTTCTTCTTGGCCGACTCGTAGGACTGCGGCCCCGCGCCGTCGCCCCGCAGGGTGACGATCGTGTTGCCATTGCGGTCCACCACGGCGACGGTGACGCGCTGGTTCTCCTCCTCCGCGGCGTCCAGGGTGGCCTGGGCGGCACGCGTGGCGGCGTCGATCGTCAGGTGCGTGGACCGCGTGAGGTCCTTGTTCTTCACATCCGCCTTGGCCACGGCCGCCGTGACCGGCCGCTGGTCGGTGGGGGCGGCGTTCGCGGACAGCGCGCCGAAGGTTCCGGCGGCGAGCGTGGCGGCCACGGCGGTGCCGGTGAGCAGACGGGCGCGGCGGGACAGCTTCTTCATGGTTCGGACTCCAGGGCTGGATGGTGGGGGGAAGGTCAGTAGTCACGAGGGGCGGGCCAGGGCGTGTGCCGGAAGCCCCGCCGCTCTCTGCCATCCATGCTCCGGCCGGACCAGGGCCCGAGCCGTCGGCGTACCGGCTCCGGTCGGCGCGCGGCTCGGCCGACCCGAGGGTCGGCCGATCGGTTGATGCGGCCCTGGCCGGAACGGGCGACGATGGGCGCACTGGTGCGGTCCGTACAGGCCGCACGAGCGGCACAGCGCGGCGAGGAGCGACCGGTGAGACACGGAGCGGCGGAGAGCGAGGCGGCGCGGGGGCGGCCGCACGACCCCGACGCCCGCTGGCTCGCGCCCGTCATGCACGCGGCGTTCTTCCTGCTGCTCGCCGCGTCGTTCGTCCGGTTCCTGATCCGGCACCCCGACGAGCCCCGCACCCCGTGGATCATCGCCCTCAGTGCCGTACTCGCCGCGCTCTACCTCCTCGGGCCCGCCCTGGGCCCGGCGGTCGGCTCCCGGCCGACGCCGTGGCAGCTCAGCTGGCTCGGCGCGGTGGTCGGGGTCTGGCTGGTGCTGGTGGTGCTCGCGCCGAGCTTCGCGTGGTGCGCGGTGCCGCTGTTCTACACCGGGCTGCGCACCCTGCCGCCGCGCGCCGCGCTCGCCCTGGTAGCCGTGCTCACCGCGTTCGTCGTCGGCGCGCAGCTCAAGCTGGCCAGCGGCTTCGACCCGAACCTGGTGCTCGCGCCGCCCGCCGTCGCGGCGGTCGCGGTGGCCGTCTTCCTCCACATGGAACGGCAGGCCACCCGCCAGCGCACCCTGATCGACGACCTCATCGCCACCCGCCGCGAACTGGCCGAGACCGAGCGCCGCGAAGGCACCCTCGCCGAGCGCCAGCGGCTCGCCATGGAGATCCACGACACCCTGGCCCAGGGCCTGTCCAGCCAGCAGATGCTGCTCCAGGCGTCCGACCGGGTCTGGGACACGGACCCGGACGCGGCCCGCCGCCATGTGCGTACGGCCGAGTCCATCGCCGAACGCAACCTCGCCGAGGCCCGGCGCTTCGTCCACGACCTGGCCCCCGCCGAACTGGCCGAGAGCGGCGGCCTCAGCGAGGCGCTGCGCACCCTCGCCGCGCGCGAGTCGGCGAAGACCGAAGCGGCCAGCACCCCGCTCACCGTGCGCTTCCACCTGGAGGGCGCCCCCGTGCCGCTCCCCGACCGCGTCGCCGCGGCCCTGCTGCGCATCGCGCAGGGCGCGCTCGCCAACGTCCGCGAACACTCCGCCGCCACGGCGGCGGCCCTCACCCTCACCCACCTGGACGACGGCCGGGTGGTCCTGGACATCGCGGACAACGGACGCGGCTTCGACCCGGCCAGCCCCCACCGCGCGTACGACGACGGCACACCCGACCATGACGCACACAGCGACGGCACGCACAGCGACGGCACACGCGGCCACGGCCTGCCCGCGATGCGCGCCCGCGCCCAGGCGCTCGGCGGCGCCCTCACCGTCGAGTCCGCGCCCGGCGAAGGCACCGTGGTGACCGCGACCGTCCCGCTCCCGCACCCCACGGAAGGCGTCCCCGCATGAGCCCCCGCATCCGCATCCTGGTCTGCGACGACCACACCGTCGTACGCGCCGGACTGCTCGCCCTGCTCGGCAGCGCACCGGACATCGAGGTGGTCGGCGAGGCCGGAACCGGCGAGGAGGCGGTCGCGCTGGCCGCCAAGCTGACGCCGGACGTCGCTCTGATGGACCTCCAGCTCGGCCCCGGCATCGACGGAGTCGAGGCCACCCGCCGAATCTCCGCCACCGGCGTCCGCGTCCTGGTCCTCACCACGTACGACACCGACGCCGACATCACCCGCGCCATCGAAGCGGGCGCCACCGGCTACCTGCTCAAGGCCGAGCGCCCCGAGGAACTCTTCGCCGCGATCCACGCCGCCGCCCAGGGCCGCACCGCGCTCTCACCCCCGGTAGCCAGCCGCGTCATGGCCCAGATGCGCAGCCCGCGCCCCGCCCTCACCGACCGCGAGCAGGACATCCTCGGCCAGCTCGCCCACGGCCTCGGCAACCGCGAGATCGCCCGCGCCCTGTTCATCAGCGAGGCCACGGTCAAGACCCACCTGGGCCGGATCTACGACAAGCTCGGCGTCGACACCCGCGCGGGCGCGGTAGCGGTCGCCAAAGAACAGCGCCTCCTGCCGTGACAAACCCGCCACCCGTGAAACCTCCCGCCCGTGACACCATCACCACGTGCTCGACATCGGCTACGCCCTCTCCACCCGCTTCCCCGACCCCCCGCAGACCGACTTCCGCCGCGCGGACGTCCACGCCCTGCGCCACGACCTGTTCTGCGGTGACGTCTACCTCGCCGACACCAAGGCCGACCGGGAGCTGTCCACAGCCTGGGGATGGGTGCCGGTACTGGACTTCGCCTGGGCCCTGTGCGACATCGCCGAGCGGCTCGACCGCGACCCGCTCGGCAGCCGCGCCGCCAAGCCGCAACACGCCGAACTCGACTTCACCGAGTCCACCGACCGCATGCTCTTCGAGCGGCGCTTCGGCTGGGTGGACGTGACGGCCGACTGGACGCCCGGCGACGAACCCCCGCTCACCTTCCCGCACAGCGAACTGCGCCGCGAGGCCCGCGACTTCCTGCACGACCTGATCGCCGACCTCACCGACCTGCACGAGGACCTGGCCGACAACCCGGCGATCTGGGACCTACAGGCCCGCTTCCCCCGCGTCTGAACCGCCGGGCCAGCCCCCGGACACGGCCTAGGCTGGCTCCACCCGCACCCCGAGCTCCGCCGCGAACACCCCCGCCAGCTCCACCAACTGCGCCGGACTGATCACCGCCCCCGCGAGCTGGCCCGCGCCCCGCGCGATCTCGACGGTCGCGGCCCGCCGCAGATCGACGTCCCGCATCCGGACCCCGCTGAAGTCCGCCCCCTTCAGCGCACAGTCCGCGAACTCGACCCGCTCAAGCGACGCCCCGCCGAAGTCCGGCTCGACGAGCACGCAGCCCTCGAAGACGACGTCCGTCAGCCGCGCCCCGCGCAGGTTCAGGTAGTCGATCTTGCCGCCCCGCACCACCACCCGCTCCCACACCGTGCCATGCGCCTGCACCCCGCCCAGCCGGGCGTCCACGATCTCCACGTCCCTGAGCGACGCACCGGCCAGCGAGGCCCCCACGCCCCGTACACCGGTCAGGACGGAGTCGATGACGCGGGCGTTCGCCAGCGAGGTCTCGTCGCACACGCACCCTTCGAGCGCGCAGTCCAGGAACCGGGCCCCCCGCCCCTCCTGCCCCGCCAGGTCCAGATCCCGGAAGGACAGACCGTCGTAGTCCCCGTCCGGAGCCAGCACACCACCGTCGAACGGCCGCAGCGGCGGCAACCGGATCTCCGGCCGCCTCGCCTGCCGCACCCGCGCCGCACCCGCCTTCTTCGCTGCCATACCCCCATGCTGAACCACACCACTGACAACGCCCCGCCGCCACCGCCGCCGGGGGCCGGTCCTCGGCGCTACGCCGATCCCAGCCTCGCCAGCGCCTCGTCCGTCAGCCGGTACACGGTCCACTCGTCCTGCGGCCGCGCGCCGAGCGACCGGTAGAAGTCGATCGACGGCTCGTTCCAGTCGAGCACGGACCACTCAAGACGCTCATAGCCACGCTCCGCACACAGCCGCGCGAGCTCGGTCAGCAGCGCCTTGCCGTGCCCGCCGCCGCGCGCCTCGGGCCGTACGTACAGGTCCTCCAGGTAGATCCCGTGCACGCCCCGCCAGGTCGAGAAGTTGAGGAACCACAGCGCGAAGCCCACCGGCTCGCCCTCGTCGCCCTCGGCGATGTGCGCGTACGCGGCCGGACGCTCCCCGAACAGCGCCTCGCGCAGCTGCTCCGGGGTGGCCCTGACCTCGTCCAGCGCCTTCTCGTACTCGGCGAGTTCACGGACCATGGCATGGATGACGGGGACATCTGCGGGTGTGGCGAGACGGATCATGCCCGCAGCATAGAACCGCCCCGCCACACCCCACCCACCGCGCCCCCATCACGCCCAGGCCCCCTCAGGCCCCAGCTCCCTCAGGCCCCAGCCCCCTCAGGCCACCGCTACCGCGCGCTGATCGCCCCGAGTACGTTCAGCCGCGCCGCCCTGCGCGCGGGCCAGATCGCCGCCAGTACGCCGACCACCAGAGCGATCAGCAGGAACAACCCGAGCCTGCCCCACGGCACCGCCATCTCATACTCGGCGAACCCCGAGCCCGTCAGGCTCCCGGACGCCCAGGCGAGGAAGACGCCCACGCCGATGCCGAGCACCGCGCCGAACAGCGAGATGACCACGGACTCCAGGCGGACCATCTGCTTCACGCCCGCACGGTCAAGGCCGACGGCGCGCAGCATCCCGATCTCACGGGTCCGTTCGAAGACGGACATGGCCAGGGTGTTCACCACGCCGAGCACCGCGATCACGACGGCCATCCCGAGCAGCCCGTACATCAGGTACAGGATGGTGTCGATCATTCCGGCGCTCTCCCGCTCCAGCTGGTCGTGATCCTGGACGGTGAGCAGCGGGCTGTCTCCGAGCGCGTCGCGCAGCTTCCCGGCGAGCCCGGCGGCGGCGCCGTCGTCGGCCTTCACCAGGACGCTGTCCAGCGTGTCGTTGAAGGCGTGCGGCTTGACGTCATCGGTGGCGCCGAGGGCTTCGCCGGCGTAGTCGCTGCCCTCGTAGACGCCCGCGATCCGGAACGTCTGCTTCTTGTCCTCGTCGCCGTAGAACTCCAGCTCGACCTCGTCCCCGGTGCTCCACCCCTGTTCCTCCGCGGTCTGCCGGGATACCGCGATGCGGCCGTCCCCGACGGCGTCGAGCGAACCGCTGAGGAACTTCAGGTCGACGGTCTCGGCGAAGGCGGCGGGGTCGGTGCCGGTGATCGTGTGGTGACCGCCGCCGGCGGCGGAGAAGCCCACCGTGCGGACCGGGGCGGCGGCGGCCACGCCCGGAACCTTCGCCAGCTCGGCCGTCGACGCGTCGGGCAGCTGGTAGTTGGTCTGGGCGACCTTGTAGTCGGCGCGCAGGCCCTCGGTCGCCATCTTCTCGATGCCCGCCCGCGCCGAGTTGCCCGCCACGGTCAGGGCGGTGATCAGGGCGAGCCCGATCATCAGCGCGGACGCGGTGGCGGCGGTGCGGCGCGGGTTGCGCAGCGCGTTCCGCCTGGCCAGCTTGCCGCTGACGCCGAAGAGACGGCCGGTGGCCCTGCCCGCGAGGGAGACCAGCGGCCGGGAGAGCAGCGGGGCGAGCACGATCATGCCGGTCAGCGTGAGGGCCGAGCCGAGCATCGCGGGGGCGAGGCCGTCGCTGTCGTCGAGGGTGGAGACGTAGAGCATGACGGTCACACCGAGCGCGGTGATCAGGGCCCCGATCACGTTGCGTACGACCATGGCGCGCGGGGCGGGCGTCGCGTCCACGGTGCTCAGCGCCTCCACCGGGGCGATCTTCGCGGCCTTGCGGGACGGCAGCCAGGCGGCCAGGACGGTCACCAGGACGCCGACGGCCAGCGAGGCGAACACCGCGTCCGCGCCGACGACCAGCGGACCGTCCGGCAGGCCCGCGCCGCTCGCGTTGAGCAGCGGCCGCATGCCCGCCGCGATGGCCAGGCCCAGGGCGAACCCGGCGGCGGACGCGGCGAGTCCGAGCAGTCCGGCCTCGATCAGCACGGAGCGGACCACCTGGCGGCGCGAGGCGCCGACCGCGCGCATCAGCGCGATCTCGCGGCTGCGCTGGGCGATCAGCATGGTGAAGGTGTTGGCGATGAGGAACACGCCCACGAACAGCGCGATACCGGCGAACACCAGCAGGGTCTTGGTCAGGGCGCTGCTGTCCTGAGCGATCATCCTGGCCTGCTCGTCGGCGAGTTCCTCGCCGCTGACGGCCTTGACCCCCTCCGCGGGGAGTACGTCGCCGACCTCGGCGGTGAGGGCCCGCTGGTCGGTGCCGGGCTTGGCGCTGACCACGATCTCGTCGAAGTAGCCGGGGCTGAGGAACAGTTTCTGCGCCGTGGCCGTGTCGAGCAGCGCGAGGGTGCCGCCCGCGGTGACCGCCGGGTCGTCGGTGGTGACGGTGCCGACCAGCTTCTTGGTGAGGGTCGGTCCGACGGTGGCGAAGCGGACGGTGTCGCCGACCCGGTATCCGGCCCTGTCGGCGGTCCTGGCGTCCAGCACGATCTCGCCCTCGGCGGCCGGGCCGCGCCCGTCCTTCAGTGGGTAACGGGGGTCCCGGCCGTCCTTGCCCGGCACGTAGTTGGCGGCGAGGTTCTGCCAGGTGCTCTCGCCGTTGACGGGGCCGCCGCCCTTCTTGGCGATGGTGGCGGTGCCGTTGACCATGGGCCGCACCGAGGCGACACCGGGGACCTGGGCTATCCGGTCGGCCAGCGCGCCGTCCAGCGCGGTCTTCGACTCGTCGGAGTCGTCGGCGCCGGGTGCGTACTCCTCCTGGACGGAGACCGCGACGTCCTTCAGGTTCTTCGCCGACTGGTTCTTGAGGGCCTCGCCGACGGTGGACCCGAAGACGAGCGTCCCGGCGACGAAGGCGACGCCGAGCAGGACCGCGAGCGCGGTCATCACCAGTCGGGCTTTGTGCGCGAGGACATTGCGCAGGGCGGTACGGAGCATGGGGGTCGTTTCAGTCCTGGGGTGGGCGGAGGGGAGGAAGCCGGACACGGCAGACGAGCCGCGTCAGCGAGAGGCCAAGAGGCGGGGGACGGTCAGCTCGTACGGGTCGCGGTGTCGAAGCGGCGCATCCGGTCGAGCACACTGCCCGCCGTCGGCTCGTGCAGCTCGTCGACGACGCGCCCGTCGGCGAGGAACACGACCCGGTCCGCGTACGAGGCGGCCACGGGGTCGTGGGTGACCATGACGACGGTCTGGCCCAGCTCCCGTACGGACTCCCGCAGGAAACCGAGCACCTCGGCGCCGGAACGGGAGTCGAGGTTGCCGGTCGGCTCGTCCGCGAAGATGATCTCCGGCCTGCTGGCGAGCGCCCGCGCGACGGCCACCCGCTGCTGCTGGCCGCCGGAGAGCTCGCTCGGCCGGTGCTTCAGCCGCCCGGCGAGCCCGACGGTCTCCACCACCCGCCCCAGCCACTCCCGATCGGGCTTGCGGCCCGCGATGTCCATCGGCAGGGTGATGTTCTCGTACGCGGTCAGCGTCGGCAGCAGGTTGAACGCCTGGAAGACGAAACCGACCTTGTCCCGGCGGAGCCTGGTGAGCTGCTTGTCACCGAGCGCGGAGAGCTCGGTCTCCCCGATGCGGGCGGTCCCGGAGGAGACTGAGTCCAGGCCCGCCATGCAGTGCATCAGCGTCGACTTGCCCGAGCCCGACGGCCCCATGATCGCGGTGAACCGCCCCCGCGCGAACTCCACGGACACCGAGTCCAGCGCGACGACCTGGGTCGCACCCGAGCCGTAGACCTTGCTCAGGTCCACGGCCTGGGCGGCGGCGGTGACGGGACGGACGGCGGCGGCGTTACGGGACATGGGGGCTCCAGGTGCGGGTGACTGCGGTGGCAGGGCGGCGGGTCGCCCGGCCCTCTCCATCGTCGACGCGCCGCACCCCTCGCCCCGTAGCCCTCAGGGCGTGACTCCGGGCCCTGCCCAAGGTCAGGCGCCCGAGGCCGGGTAGTCCCCAGGGACCACCCGGCCTCTACCGGATGGCAGAGACCACGCGCGCGCCGCGCGGACGGCGGGAGTTTGACGACAGGGCCTAGCCCGCGAGGCCCGCGCGGTGGGCCAGGAGCGCCGCCTGGACACGGCTGTCGCTACCCGTCTTCTCCAGGATCGCGCCGACGTGCGTCTTGACCGTCCCCACGCCGATGCCGAGCCGCCGCCCGATGTCCTGGTTGGACAGCCCCTCACCGAGCATCGCCAGCACCTCCCGCTCACGCCCCGTCAGCCGCGCGATCCGCTGGTCGGTCGGAGAGGGCGGCGCGTCGGCGGCGGGCGTTCCCCGCAGCATCCGCTCGATGACCGCACCCGTCACTCCGGGCGACAGCACGGCGTCCCCCGCCGCGGCCGCCCGTACCGCGCTGATGAGCTCCTGCGGCCCCTCGTCCTTCAGCAGGAACCCCGAGGCCCCGGCCCGCAGCGCCCGCGTCACGTTGTCCTCGTCTCCGAACGTCGTCAGCATGACGACCTTCGGCGCGGGGTCGAGCGCGAGCAGCGGCGCGATCGCCGCGAGGCCGTCCAGCACCGGCATCCGGATGTCGACGAGCGCCACATCGGGACGGTGCTCGGCGGCGAGTGCCACCGCCTCGGCCCCGTTGGCCGCCTCGCCGACCACCTCGATACCGTCGGCGTGCCGGAGGATCAGGCGTACGCCGTGCCGGATCATCTCCTCGTCGTCGGCGAGGAGCACGCGGATCGCCGCTCCGGACTGGTCAGTCATCCGTGTCCGCTCCCGGTGTCCGTATCGCTGCCGCCGCCGTCCTGGACCGGCACCATGGGCACCGTGAAGCGGTCGACCGCGGCCAGGCCGTCGGAGTCGAAACAGTAGCGGACGATCTCGAACCGGCCGCCGACGATCTCTCCGCCCCCGTAGTCCGCTCCCTCGTAGGGGTACAGGCAACTGGTCGTGCCCGGCGGACGAGCCGGTTCCCGACCGGCCGCGGCGGCCCGTACCGCGGCGCTGTCGCCCCAGACGATCTCCCGCACCCGCGCCTCCGGCATGCCCAGCCGGGGCTCCTCCGGCGGCGTGTAGGCGGGCAGCGGCCGGTCCACCAGCGCTATACCCAGCAGCATCATCACGCCCACCCCCGCGAGGCCGAGCAGGCCGGTGGCAACCCCCGCCAGCCGCTGAACGCCGCCACCAACACCATCACCGGCCCCACACGCCGCACGCTCCCGCGGACCCGCACCGCCCCGCTCCGCACCCGCCGGACCCGAGGCGGACTCACCCCGCCCTCCCTCCGAGCCCTCGGCGGCACGACCGCCCTCACCCGGATCCGCCGGGATCACGGCCTTCACCTCGAACCCGCCGCCGGAGGTCGGGCCCGCCGCCAGACTGCCGCCGAGCAGGGCGACCCGCTCCCGCAGCCCGGTCAATCCGCGCCCCGAGCCCAGGCCGGTCGGCGCGTCAGGCGGAGTGTGCGGCGCCTCGTTGCGGATCCGGACGAGCACCTGGTGCTCGGTGTGCGCGACGGCGACCGTCACCGGGGACCCGGCCGCGTACCGGTGCACATTGGTCAGCGACTCGCGCACCACCCGGTGCACCGCGCGCCGTACCCGCGCCGCGCGCGCGTCCAAGTCGGGCCCGTCCCAGCTCAGCTCCACCGGGATACCGCCCGCACGCGACTCCCGCACCAGCGCCTCGACATCCGCTCTGGTGCCGGTCGCGTCGGTCAGCGCGTCAGTGCCGGTGTCCCGCCCCAGCGGCCCCAGTACGCCGAGGACCTCGCGCAGCTCGCGCATCGCGTCCCGCGTGGCCGTACGGACCAGGGCCGCCTCCTCGCACAGCTCAGGCGCCCGCTTCGCCAACCCCATCTCCAGGCCGCCCGCGTGCAGCGAGATCAGGCTGAGCCGATGCCCCAGCAGGTCGTGCATCTCGGCGGCGATCCGCGACCGCTCGCGCATCCGCGACTCGCTCTCCGCGAGGCGGTGCGCCTCCTCGGCGGCGGCGGTACGTTCCCGCAGGGCCCGCAGCAGCCGGTCCTGCTGCCCGGCGGCGGTGCCGACCAGGCCGGGCACGATCACCGTGGTCGCCGCGAGCACCACCGCGAGCGCCACCCCGTACGGCCTGCTGCCGAGCCACAGACCGGGCGCGAACGCGGCCCCGGTCGCCAGCGTCAGCCCGGCCGCCGCCAGCAGCACCACGGCTCGCCGCCGCGGCCGGGCGATCCGCCGGGTGGCGGTGTAGGCGGCCACCGCCGTCAGCAGGCCGACGACCGGCAGCACCCCCATCAGCGCGGCGAGCCCCAGCAGACTCAGCACCGGGAAGCGCCGCCGCACCACGAGCAGCGCCAGGGCGATCACCCCGGCGAACAACACCGGCTCCGCGTCCAGCGGGATGACCAGCTCCGCCATCAGGCCGTACGTCAGCAGGATCAGCAGCCCGCCGCCGAACGCCTCGCCCACGGCACGCCCCAGCCGCCACCCGCGCTCTCCAGGACCGGCGAACGGACTGGAGGCGGAAGACGACGGGACGGCTCTCGGAGACACACTGCCCAGTATCGGCGTACCGCAAAGCAAACGCCCCGGACCACCCACTCAACCAACGTGTCCGAGGCGTGCTACCAGCTGGAGCCCCCTGTCGGAGTCGAACCGACGACCTACGGTTTACAAGACCGTTGCTCTGGCCAACTGAGCTAAGGAGGCAGCGCGACTTCACACGGGACTGTCACACCATGCGAAGGGCTCACTCACTCTACACAGCCCCCCTCCCCCAAGCCACGAGGTGGTTTCGTCACCTTCCAGGTACTGACAGGACGAGAGCCGACCAGGTACCTTCACGGAAGGTCCGCCCAGGTGGACTAGACCCATTCTCTTCCTTTACTCGGATCGTCCGGCACGTTCCTGCCGGTGAAGGGGGCCCATACCCATGGCCACTGTTTCGTTCGACAAAGCGACCCGCGTCTATCCGGGCGCTGAGAAGCCCGCCGTCGACCAGCTCGACATCGAGATCGAGGACGGCGAGTTCCTCGTCCTGGTCGGCCCCTCCGGCTGCGGAAAGTCCACGTCCCTGCGCATGCTCGCGGGACTCGAGGACGTCAACGGCGGCGCCATCCGGATCGGCGACCGCGACGTCACACACCTGCCGCCGAAGGACCGGGACATCGCCATGGTGTTCCAGAACTACGCGCTCTACCCGCACATGACCGTCGCCGACAACATGGGCTTCGCGCTCAAGATCGCGGGCGTGCCGAAGGCCGAGATCCGGCAGAAGGTCGAGGACGCCGCGAAGATCCTGGACCTCACCGAATACCTGAGCCGCAAGCCCAAGGCGCTCTCCGGCGGTCAGCGCCAGCGTGTCGCGATGGGCCGCGCGATCGTCCGCGAGCCGCAGGTCTTCCTGATGGACGAGCCGCTGTCGAACCTCGACGCCAAGCTCCGCGTCTCGACCCGTACGCAGATCGCGTCCCTCCAGCGCCGCCTCGGCATCACCACCGTGTACGTCACGCACGACCAGGTCGAGGCCATGACCATGGGTGACCGCGTCGCGGTGCTCAAGGACGGTCTGCTCCAGCAGGTCGACTCGCCGCGCAACATGTACGACCGCCCGGCCAACCTCTTCGTCGCCGGGTTCATCGGCTCCCCCGCCATGAACCTGATCGAGGTGCCGATCACCGACGGCGGTGTGAAGTTCGGCAACTCCGTCGTCCCGGTCGAGCGCGACGCGCTCGCCGCGGCCGCCGACAAGGGCGACCGCACCGTCACGGTCGGCGTCCGCCCGGAGCACTTCGACATCGTCGAGCAGAACGGCGACGTCGCGAAGTCACTGTCCAAGGACACGGACGGCCCGGCCGGTCTCGCCGTCTCCGTGAACGTCGTCGAGGAGCTCGGCGCGGACGGCTTCGTGTACGGCACCGTCGAGGTCGGCGGCGAGCAGAAGGACCTCGTCGTCCGCGTCAACGGCCGCCGGGTGCCCGAGAAGGGCTCGGTACTGCACGTCGTGCCCCGCCCAGGCGAGGCCCACGTGTTCGCGACGTCGACCGGCGAACGCCTCGGCGACTAAAGGCTCCCCCGACCGGCAGTGGCCCCGCACGGACACCGTGCGGGGCCACTGCCGTAACCGAGAGTCGACAAATACCCCGGCACTCCGCCCGTTTCGATTCCGTACGTCAACCCACGATGAGAAAAGCGGCAGCGAACCGTCCCCCGACAGAGTGACTAAATGTCGCCAAATCATCACTGCCCGCTACGCTCACTCGCGTACCGCTTCCCCGGCCCCCACTTCGGTGCCGCATCGACATCGCGAGGAACACCCCTTGAACTCCACCGCCCGCCGTATCGGCCGTACCCTCGCTCTCGTACTCCCCGTCGTCCTGGTCCTGTCCGGAACGCTCGCGGTGACCCGAGTCGACTGGTCCGGCAACCCGCAGTCGGCACTCACCGCATCATCCCTGGATGTCTCCTCGCGCGCCAAGTCCCGTGCCCCGCAGGACGTACTGCGCGACCAACTGCTGACCGAACTACAGGAGAAGGACCCCGGCGCCGCCCTCACCCTCCTCCAGCGGGAGGTCGACCGCCGCCCGTCGCTCGCCGCGCACTGCGTCTCACTGGCCCGCGCGCTGGGCCGCGCCGCCGTCCAGTACTACGGTCCCACCCGCGCCCAGTCCTACGCCCGCCCGGTGTGCGACACCGCCTTCGCCTCCGGGGTCGCGGCCCAGCAGTCCTGAACCTGTGCTGGGAGCAGCCGGGCGCGCCGCATAAGGTGCGGTCATGACCGGTGACTTCCCCGTACCCACGACCCACCCCACGCAGGCCGTCGTCCTGGCCGGGGGCCAGGGGTCGCGACTGCGCCCCTACACCGACGACCGGCCCAAGCCGATGGTCGAGATCCCCGGCACGGGGACCCCGATCATCGGCCATCAGCTCTCCTGGCTCGCGGCCGAGGGCGTGACCGACGCGGTGGTGTCCTGCGGGCATCTCGCCGAGGTGCTCCAGAAGTGGCTGGAGACGGCCGACCTGCCGCTGCGGGTCACCACCGTCGTCGAGAAGGAGCCGCTGGGCCGTGGCGGCGGCCTCAAATACGCCGCCGCGCACCTGCCGCATCCGGACCAGCCCTGGTACGCCACCAACGGCGACATCTGGACCCGCTTCTCGCTCCGCGACATGGCCGCCTTCCACGCCGAGCGGGACGCCACGGCGACGCTCGCGCTGGCCCGCCCTCGCATCCCGTGGGGCGCGGTCGAAACCGACGCCTTCGGGCACATCACGGACTTCGTCGAGTCCCCGCCGATCTCGTACCAGATCAACGCGGGCGTCTACGTGTTCTCGCCCGCGTTCGCCGCTCAGTTGCCGGACCGGGGCGATCACGAGCGGACCACCTTCCCGCGGCTCGCCCGAGACCGCCGACTGGCCGGGTATCCGCTGCCGCAGGGCGCGTACTGGCGGGCGATCGACACGGCGAAGGACCTCACGGAGGCAGCGAAGGAACTGGCCACGCAAGCCCACTGAGGCCTCCGCCCTCGCCCCTGGTTTCACGGGGTGCCCCGTGTCCCCCCGGTGCCCAGGGGGCGTGCCCCGCGTCGCGGGGAGGGGGTCGCCCTACGGCCCTGTCGGGACGGCTGACCGGGGTCGGTGGGTTGTGCCCACCCGTTCCGCCCTGCGGAACGTATGCCCACAACAGGAAACGGACAGCCGCCGTCCGGCGTGAGGGGGTGGGGTGGGGGGTGCGAGCGGAGCGGGGACTGTGAACTGGGCAGCACGCGGTTCGCAGCTTCCGGGTTATCAGTCGCCGTGAGCACGTACCCCCCACCCCACCCCCGCCCCACAACGAACAGAACGCACGCGGGACGGTCACGGGACGGTCAGCCGAGCAGGCCGCCGACCAGGCCAGGCCCCGAGGTCTCGCCACCGCCGCCGTCGCCCTCCTCGGGCCCACCCGTGCTGCCCCCACCGCTGTCGGTCCCGCCACTGGACGTAGGCCCAGCACTGGTAGACGGCGGCGGCGGAGGCGCCGACTGCTGCGGCTGCTCCTCGCCCACGGTCCCCTGAGTCTGCGACGGCTGAGTCTGAGCGGGCTCCTCAGCGGCCCCCGCCGTACTGGACTCCCGAGCAGCCTCCGGAGTAGCCGCCGACGAAGTCGAGGGGCTACTGGTGTTACCCCGCGTCGCCCCTTCAGACGACGCCGACGGGCTCTCGCTCCGCTCCCGCTCCCTCTCCCGCTCCTGCCCCTGCCCCTGGCTCTCACTGACCCGCGCCCCAGGCTCACTCGGCAGCGGAGACCCCGGCAGCACGTTGCGCGGCGGCTCACCCGGCCCAGGCACGATCACCCGCCCCGCATCCCGTACGGCACTGCCGAGCAACGCCCCGATCAGCAGCGTGAGACCGACCACAACCGTGCCGATCAGCAGCCCACGCCGAAGCACCCGGCGGCGCAGCTCCCAGATTCCCACCCGCGGCCCGAGCCTGCGCCAGGCCTCGCTGGCCAGCCGCCCGTCGACCGAGTACACCGGCGCTCCGGCGATGATCAGCGGGCTCCAGGCGGCGAGATAGATGATGTCCGGGGTGTCGTAGGCCGGTACGGCCTTCCAGCTCACGGTGACCAGCAGCGCGGCGGACAGCAGCGCGCCGACCGAGGCCGCGACCCGCTGCCAGAGGCCGAGCACCGTGAGCACGCCGACGATGACCTGGAGGAAGGCGACGGTCAGCCCGGCGCCCACCGGGTGCGACAGGGCGAAGTCCCGCATCGGCTCGGCGAGTTCCCACGGGTGCAGCGAACTCAGCCACGTGACCATGGAGCCGCGCTCGCCGCCGTCGAAGTACACCGGGTCGCAGAGCTTGCCCATACCGGCGTAAATCGAGATGAACCCGAGGAAGACCCGCAGCGGCAGCAGCACCACCCCCAGGTTCATCCGCCGGCCGGGGTAGTAGGCGTGCCGCACAGGGTCCGCCCCTCGCCGACGCACCACGGGCTCGACGTCGGCCTCGGCATCGTCCGCGTAATCGCCGAGCTCCCCGAACTCCCCGAACTCACTCCCAGAGTCCGGGGAGTCAGAAGAGTCCGGCCTGAAGAGCCCGTCGGCGTACGAGTCCCCCGCCGCCGGAACCACGGGCAGCGCCCGAGTCTCCTCGCTGCTGGGCCCACGCTGCCCGTAGACCTGCGGCGTCTCGACCGTCTCCGTCTCCGCGGCATCGACACGCGGAATCGCCTGAGTGGCGTCCGCGTCGAAGACGTCGTCGAACGTGTCGCCGTGCCGCACCCCGGAGCTCCGAACGGCCTGCAACAGCCCGGTCGCGGCGAGGTCACCCGGCGCGGACTTCCCGCTCCAGACGACCGGCGAACGACGCCGCCCGACCACGGCGGCGGCCCCAGCCGCTCCGGCCGCTCCGGCCACGGCGGCGCCCACAGGCACCCGCGCGGCCTGCGCGGCCTGCGCGGCCTGCGCGGCGGCTCCCGCCGGGGGCCGGGCGATACGCGGGGACCGGGGCTGCGCGGCGGATAGCTGCACGCGGAAGCTCGCGTGATTCACGATGACCTGCGCCGGGTCGCACGGGACCTTCACCATGCTCAGCGCGCGGCCGTCGTCGAATCCCGAGGCTCCCCCCGTGGGTGTGCGGGGCGTTCTGGTGTCCACACTCATCTAACCGAGTGATGTGTGTTTAGGACACTGCCTTGACCCCCCGGATCTGTCCGGGCCGCGTCAAGGCCACCCGCCCGTACGGGCGACAACCCAGGAGCCACAAGGGCTAAGCCCCAGTGGACCTAACGGCGCTGCCGAGCCGCCTCGTACAGCACGACCCCCGCCGCCACACCGGCGTTCAGCGACTCGGTGCCGCCCGGCATCGGGATCCGCACCCGGTAGTCGCAGGTCTCGCCGACGAGCCGGGACAGCCCCTTGCCCTCGCTGCCGACCACGATCACGACGGGACCGCGCAGCGCGTCGAGCTCGCCGACCTCGTGCTCGCCGTCGGCGGCGAGACCGACCACGGCGACACCGGCCTTCTTGTACGCCTCCAGGGCGCGGGTCAGGTTGGTCGCGCGGGCCACCGGCGTACGCGCGGCGGCACCGGCCGAGGTCTTCCAGGCGCCCGCGGTCATCCCGGCGGCGCGCCGCTCCGGCACCACCACGCCATGACCCCCGAACGCGGACACGGACCGCACCACGGCGCCCAGGTTCCGCGGGTCGGTCACCCCGTCGAGCGCGACGATCAGCGGGTCCTCGCCCTCGTCGTAGGCGGCGGCCGCGAGGTCCTCGGGAAAGGCGTACTCGTACGGCGGCACCTGCATGACCAGGCCCTGGTGGTTGAGTCCGCCCGTCATCCGGTCGAGCTCGGGGCGCGGCGCCTCCATGAGGTTGATGCCGCCGCGCTCAGCCGCGAGCTGGAGCGCCTCACGCACCCGCTCGTCGTTGTCGATGAACTGCTGCACGTACAGCGTGTTCGCCGGGACGCCCTCGCGCAGCGCCTCGACGACCGAGTTACGCCCGACGACCAGCTCGGACGAGCCCTTGCCGCCGCGCCGTGCGGCCGGGCGGCGGGCCGCGGTCTTCTTCGCCTGGGCGGCCGCCAGGCGGTTCTTCTTGTGCCCCTTGCGCATCTCGGCCGGCGGGGTCGGGCCCTTGCCCTCAAGGCCGCGGCGGCGCTTTCCACCACTGCCGACCTGCGCGCCCTTCTTGCTGGACGTACGGCGGCTGCTGCTGCTCCCGGCCATGACCTACCTATTTCTGCAAATGCTGCGAATGTGTATGACGTATCTAAGGAAAGTGTGCCGCCCGACGGGCCGGGCGGCACACGGAACCGGTAGCGACTCAGCGCGGAACCGGTAACGACTCAGCGCGGGAACCGGCAGCGACTCAGCGCGGCCCGAGACTCCAGCGGGGGCCGTCCGGGCTGTCCTCGATGACCAGCCCGGACTGGTTCAGCTGGTCGCGGATGGCGTCGGCGGTGGCCCAGTCCTTGCGCTCCCTGGCCGCCTCGCGCTGCTTCAGCACCAGCTGGACGAGGGTGTCCATGGCGCTGTGCATGGCCTTGGCCGACCCGGTCGGGCCGCTCTCGGCCTCGTCCGCCCAGTGCGGGTCCAGCGGGTCGAGGCCCAGGACGCCCAGCATGGCCCGTACTTCGGCGAGGTGCTGGACGGCGGCGTCCTTGTCGTCGGCGGCGAGCGCGGAGTTCCCCTGGCGCACGGTGGTGTGCACCACGGCCAGCGCCTGCGGAACCCCGAGGTCGTCGTCCATGGCCTCGGCGAAGGCGGTCGGCACCTCGGCCGCGGGCTCGACGGCCCCGGCCTTCTCGACGACCCGCTGCACGAACCCCTCGATGCGCGCGAACGCGGCGTCGGCCTCGTGCAGCGCCTCCTCGCTGTACTCGATCATCGAGCGGTAGTGCGGCGTGCCGAGGTAGTACCGGAGCACGATCGGCCGCCAGCGCTGGACCATCTCGGAGACCAGCACGGAGTTGCCCAGCGACTTGGACATCTTGTCGCCCGCCATGGTCACCCAGGCGTTGTGCACCCAGAAGTTGGCGAAGTCGTCGCCGTAGGCCTTGGCCTGCGCGATCTCGTTCTCGTGGTGGGGGAAGACCAGGTCGAGGCCGCCGCCGTGGATGTCGAAGGCGCTGCCCAGGTACTTGTGGGCCATCGCCGAGCACTCCAGGTGCCAGCCGGGGCGGCCGCGGCCCCACGGGGTCTCCCAGCTGGGCTCGCCCGGCTTGGCCGCCTTCCACATGGCGAAGTCGCGCGGGTCGCGCTTGCCGGTCTCGCCCTCGCCCGAGGGCTGCAGCAGGTTGTCCAGCTCCTGGTTGGACAGCTGGAGATAGCCCTCGAAGGAGCGCACGTCGAAGTAGACGTTCCCGTCGGCGGCGTAGGCGTGGCCGCGCTCGATCAGGCCGCGCATCATCTCGACCATCTCGGTGATGTGGCCCGTCGCGCGCGGCTCGTAGCTGGGCGGCAGGCAGCCGAGCGCGGCGTAACCCTCGTTGAAGGCGCGCTCGTTCTCGTACCCGATCGACCACCAGGGGCGGCCCTGCTCGGCCGACTTCGCGATGATCTTGTCGTCGATGTCGGTGACGTTCCGCACGAAGGTCACGTCGTAGCCGCGGTAGGCGAACCAGCGGCGGAGGATGTCGAAGTTCAGCCCCGACCTGATGTGCCCGATGTGCGGGGCCGCCTGCACCGTCGCACCGCACAGGTAGATCGAGACGCAGCCCGAGACGAGCGGGGAGAAGTCACGGATCTGCCGGGCGCCGGTGTCATACAGCCGAATAGTCACGCGACAAGGGTAGTGCGCTCACGGCAGTGCCCCGCGCCGCCTGTGGAAAACCCACAGCGCGCGCCCCGCGACAAGCGGACCCCGCGTGCACGTACGCCCAGGGCCCGCACGCCCGAGCGCTACGCGCCCCGCATCACCAGCGCCGTGGCGATCGCCGCCAGGCCCTCCGCGCGGCCGGTGAGCCCCAGCCCGTCCGTGGTGGTCCCGGAGACCGAGACCGGCGCGCCGACGGCGGCGGAGAGCACCTTCTGCGCCTCGTCCCGCCGCTTGCCGACCTTGGGGCGTACGCCGACGACCTGGATGGCGACGTTGCCGATCCCGAACCCTTCGGCCCGGACGATCCGCGCCGCCTCGGTGAGCAGGGCGACCCCGGACGCTCCGGCCCACTCGGGCCTGCCGGTGCCGAAGTGCGCCCCCAGGTCGCCGATCCCGGCCGCCGAGAACAGCGCGTCGCAGGCGGCGTGTGCGGCGACGTCACCGTCGGAGTGCCCGGCGAGCCCGTACCGCTCGCCCTCCCAGAGGAGTCCGGCGCACCACAGTTCACGTCCTTCCTCGAAGGCGTGCACATCGGTGCCGATCCCGACCTGTGGAAGCCGCGGAAGCCGCGAGGCCTCCGGAAGCTGTGCCTCAGAAGCCATCGTTGGCCCTCCTGCGTGCGAGTACGGCCTCGGCGAGTACCAGGTCAAGCGGCCGGGTGACCTTGAAGGCCTCCTCGTGTCCCGGCACGACCACGACCTGGCCCCCGAGCTGCTCGACCATGCCCGCGTCGTCGGTGGCGCCCTCGCCGTTCAGGGCGACCTGTTCATGGGCGCGGACCAGGGTGGCGCGGTCGAAGCCCTGCGGGGTCTGCACGGCGCGCAGCAGGGCCCGCTCGGGCGTCGCCACGACCGGTTCGGGCGCGCCGGGCTCCGCCGCGGGTTCGACCTGCTTGACGGTGTCCGCGACGGGCAGCGCGGGGACCACGGCGGGGGCTCCGCCGCGTACCGCCTCGATCACCGCGTCGACCGTGTCGACGGGCACCAGCGGCCGGGCCGCGTCGTGCACCAGGACCTCGGTGACGCCGGGCGGCAGGGCGTCGAGACCGGCCCGCACCGACTCCTGGCGGGTGTCCCCGCCGGGCACGACCAGGTAGTCGGTGGTCTCGGGCAGCGCGTGTTCGTCCAGGAGGTTCTTGACCTCGACGGCGCCGTCGCGCGGGGCCACCACGACCACCAGCGAGACGCGGCGCGAGTTGGCCATCGCCCGTACGGCGTGGATCAGCATGGGCAGCCCGCCCAGCGCGCGCAGCGCCTTGGGGGCGCCGGGGCCGAGCCGTACCCCGCGGCCCGCCGCGGGGATGACGGCCGCGGCGGGGCGCGGGGCGACGGGCTCCGGGGCGGCGGACTGCGAGGCGGTGGCGGACTGCGGGGCGGTGGGCCGCGGGGCAGCCTGCGATTCGTCTGACATCAGGTGCGCGTTCAGGTTTGTGTCCTCAGCCGACGTGGGTATGGCCTGGAGGTACCCCCACTCAAGCGAACTCGAGGGCGACTCGCTCAAGGATGAGGCGACTCACTCGAAGGCGACTCGAGGGAGCGGGGGCGCACCGGGCGCGAGCCTCGACCGGACCCTTCCGTGACAGCCGGTCGAGCGTCAGACGCCCGGACCGGGCAGGGGGCGGGACGCAGACGTGCCGCAGTGCCCGGCAACACAGCTTCTTCGACGTCTCTTCGACAGAGCTGGCCAGCGGGCACCGCGGCATGTCTTTCATACGACCCGGTCGCTACCCGGTAGCGAGCGCTAGGACGCGAGGACCTCGTCGAGCAGGGCCTCGGCCTTGTCTTCGTTGGTGCTCTCCGCGAGGGCCAGCTCGCTCACCAGAATCTGGCGCGCCTTGGCGAGCATGCGCTTCTCACCCGCGGACAGTCCGCGCTCCCGCTCACGACGCCACAGGTCACGCACCACTTCGGCGACCTTGATGACATCGCCGGAGGCGAGCTTTTCGAGATTTGCCTTGTAACGACGGGACCAGTTGGTCGGCTCTTCGGCATACGGTGCACGCAGCACCTCGAAGACCCGGTCCAGCCCGTCCTGACCGACAACATCGCGCACGCCGACGAACTCCGCATTGTCCGCTGGCACACGAACAGTCAAGTCGCCCTGGGCGACCTTGAGCACCAAGTAGGTCTTGTCCACGCCTTTGATCTGACGAGTTTCGATGGCCTCGATCAGCGCGGCCCCGTGATGGGGATAGACCACGGTGTCGCCAACCTTGAACGTCATGTGACAGGTACCCCTTCCGTGGCTATCTAGGGTAACACGAGAACGGCGTCTTCTGAATGGCGTTTTCGCAGGTCAGGGCATATCTCGGGGCTTGACAACAGCAACCGGAACGTGCTGCGGAGGCTTTGCGGGGGCAGGTATTCGCAGGTCGGAGCCACTGTGCGGGGAACCTGAAACGCGCGCGTTACGCGGTGCCGACGAGCCCTCCAGGCGACCGAACGTCCTGGTTTGCACACCTCGACGCCGACGTCTCCGGCTACCCCGTAGCTACTCCGTTCGAGTGCAACAGAGGTGTACGAGAGTGATCCGCAATGCGCCCCCGCGATCACCGCGATGATCAATTCCCGTGGACGCATCAAGATCGACGCGCATTCCCCGCCAGAAACCGAAAGCCTCGCGCCACTCATCCGATCACTCGTCCGATCACTCGTCCGGCCCACACGGATATCCGAGACCCGTGCGAGCCGCCGTCGACCACCGGCGTGCGAGGGGCTCCTGGCCGTTGGGGGCGGGTCGGGTGCGGCGGCGCGGAGACGGCTCGGTAACCTGACCCCGCCGAATGACCTTGCGGGCGGCCTTACGGGCGGCCCTACCGTCCACGCTTAGGAGTTGCCGCCGCCGTGAGCCGCAGCCTTCGACGCGGCGCCATCGCCGCCACCGCCCTCGCGTTCTCGCTCGCCGCTCTCACCGCGTGCGGTGCCGGAAACGACGCTCAGACACTGGGCGTCCGCCCGGACAACGCCGCGACCTCGGTCGGCGACATCAAGATCCAGAACTCGGTTCTGATCACCCAGCCCGAGCCCGGCGGCAAGGGCCCGGCCGCCGTCAGCGCCACCCTCTTCAACGAGGGCGACAAGGACCAGACCCTCGACGCGGTCAAGGTCGAGGGCATCGACGGAGACGCCGAACTCAAGCCCGCCGAGGGCTCCGGCTCGATCATCGTGCCCGCACACGGCTCCGTCGTGGTCGGCGGCGAGGGCAACGCGTCCGCCGTGCTGGCCGACGGCAACGGCACGGCCGCCGAGGGCAACGCCCAGCCGATCACCTTCAGCTTCAGCGAGACCGGCGACATCACGCTGAGGTCCGCCGTCGTCCCGGCCACCGGCTACTACGCCGAATGGGGCCCCGAGATCGTGTCGCCGAAGAGCCCCGAGCCGGACGCGTCCGCCACCGCCGAGCCCGCGGACGGGGACGAGGCCGCGCACGGAGCCGAGGCCGGGGACGACGCCCACGGCGAGGGCGACGCCCACGGCGCGGACACCGAGGGCGCCGACAGCGAGACCACGCACTGACCCGCACACCCCGCTGGCACAGCTCACGCTGACACAGCCCGCGACACACCGAGGGCCCCACCGCGACAAGCGGCGGGGCCCTCGGACCTACGCCCTACGCCCTACGCCCTACATTCCACACATTCCGCGTCCGGCCTACGGCTCGAACTTGTACCCGAGCCCGCGCACCGTCACCAGATAGCGCGGCGCCCCCGGATCCGGCTCGATCTTGGCCCGCAGCCGCTTCACATGGACGTCCAGGGTCTTGGTGTCGCCCACGTAGTCGGCGCCCCACACCCGGTCGATCAGCTGCATCCGGGTGAGCACCCGGCCCGCGTTGCGCAGCAGCATCTCCAGCAGGTCGAACTCCTTGAGCGGCAGGTCGACCTTGCCGCCGGAGACGGTGACCACGTGCCGGTCGACGTCCATCCGCACCGGCCCCGCCTCCAGGGCCGCCGGGGTGACCTCCTCCGGCTCCCCGCGGCGCCGCAGCACCGCGCGGATGCGGGCGACCAGCTCACGCGAGGAGAAGGGCTTGGTGACGTAGTCATCGGCTCCTATCTCCAGGCCGACGACCTTGTCGATCTCGCTGTCCTTGGCGGTCACCATGATGACCGGCACATTGGAGACGCCGCGCAGCTGGCGGCAGACCTCCGTGCCGGGCAGCCCCGGCAGCATCAGGTCGAGCAGCACGAGGTCGGCGCCGTTGCGCTCGAACTCGTCGAGTCCGTCGGGGCCGGTGGCCGCGACGGCTACCTCGAAGCCCTCCTTGCGGAGCATGTACGACAGGGCGTCACTGAAGGATTCCTCGTCCTCGACGACGAGCACACGGGTCACGGAAGGACCTCCGGGGCAGGTATGGGCTCGCGGGTCCCGCGAGCTTGTTCGTTCGTGAAGTCGTTGGTGGAATCGCTGGCCGAGTGGCCAGCGGAGTCGTCGGCGGCGCCGTCACCGGAGTCGGTCTCGTCGTCGAGGCCCCCGGCTATGAGCGGTTTCCCGCGGTCGCGTACGGAGCCTGCTTCCGGCAGCCGCAGCGTGAACGTGGAGCCCTGTCCCTCGGAGCTCCACACGGTGACCTCCCCGCCGTGCGAGGCGGCCACGTGTTTGACGATCGCCAGGCCGAGCCCGGTGCCTCCGGTGGCGCGGGAGCGCGCCGGGTCGACGCGGTAGAAGCGCTCGAAGATGCGTTCCCTGTCCTTCTCCGAGATGCCGATGCCCTGGTCGGTGACCGCGATCTCGATCAGATCGCCGCCGGGTGCGCTGATCCGGCGCGCGGCTATGCCCACGCGGGTACGGGCCGGGCTGTAGTTCACGGCGTTCTCGACGAGGTTGCCGAGCGCGGCGGCGAGCTGCCCCCGGTTGCCCCAGATCCGCAGGTCGCCGGTGCCTCCGGCGGCCATGGTGATCTCCTTCGTACCGGCCTGGTGGCGGCAGCGGTCGATCGCCTCGGCGACGAGCTCGTCGGTGCGTACGGCCTCGGCGTCCTCCAGGGGGTCGTCGTTCTGCACGCGCGAGAGGTCGATCAGCTCCTGGACCAGGTTGGTCAGGCGGGTGGCCTCGACCTGCATACGGCCCGCGAAGCGCTCCACGGCCTCGGGGTCGTCCGAGGCGTCCATGACGGCCTCGGAGAGCAGCGAGAGCGCGCCCACGGGCGTCTTCAGTTCGTGGCTGACGTTGGCGACGAAGTCGCGGCGTACGGCCTCGATCCGGCGGGCCTCGGTGAGGTCCTCGACCAGCAGGAGGATCAGCCGCGAGCCCAGGGGTGCCACGCGCGCGGAGACGGCGAGCGCCTCGCCGCGGCCGGTGCCGCGGCGCGGCAGGTCCAGCTCGACCTGGCGTATCTCGCCGTCCCTGCGGGTGTCACGGGCCATCTGGAGCATCGGTTCGACGGCGAGCTTGCCGCCGCGCACGAGCCCCAGGGCGTACGCCGCCGAGCTCGCCTTGACCACCGCGTCGCCCTCGTCGAGTACGACCGCGGACGACCTGAGCACCGAGAGCACGGTGTCGACGCCCGGCGGCAGCACCGCGTCGGTGTGCAGGGAGGTGCGCGTGTGGCGTCTCTGGTCGCGTTCGCTCCAGCGAAACGCCAGCATGGCGATGGCGCCGGTACACGCTCCGGCGATCGCTGCCGCTGCGGCGACCGCCGCGTTCACGTCCATGTCTCCAGGTTAGGCACGGGATAAGCCCCGGCCACAGCGATGGCTGTGTCATCTCGGACACTCGTCGCCGAGAGTTCACCATGGATACGCGATTGGTTCATTTGGGTGGGGAGATCCGCCCGGCGGGCCGCTCGGGAGGGGAATCCCGCGGCGGGCGAGGGCCGTGGCCCGTCGCCCAGAGTTCACCTTTGCGACAGTGGTGATTCACATGGGGGGCCGTTATCGGTCGCGTTCCGGCTCAACCATGGGAGCGTGGGGGGCACAACCCCGGCACGTAGCACCTGGCACGTATCAGGAAAGGGACCTTCCATGCGGGACGCGTACCACGAGGAACTGGATTCGATCGGCGAAGGGCTGGTCGAGATGGCCCGGCTGGTCGGGTCGGCCATCGGGCGCGCTACGACGGCCATGCTCGACGCGGATCTGAAGCTCGCCGAGAGCGTGATCGCGGGCGATCAGAAGGTCGACGACCTCCAGCACGACCTGGAGGCCAGGGCCATAGCCCTGCTGGCCCGCCAGCAGCCCGTGGCGACGGACCTGCGCATCGTGGTGACCTCGCTGCGGATGAGCGCCGACCTGGAGCGCTCCGGCGACCTGGCCCAGCACGTCGCCAAGCTGGCCCGGCTGCGCTTCCCCGAGTCGGCGGTGCCGAACGACCTGCACGCCACGATCCTGGAGATGGGCCAGCTGGCGCAGCGCCTGATGGCGAAGTCGGCCGAGGTCATCATCACCAAGGACATCGACCTGGCGCTCCAGCTGGAGCAGGACGACGACGAGATGGACCTGCTGCACCGCACGCTGTTCCAGCACCTGATGGACGACCGCTGGAAGCACGGCATCGAGACGGCCGTCGACGTGACCCTGCTCGGCCGCTACTACGAGCGGTTCGCGGACCACGCGGTCTCGGTCGCCAAGCGCGTGGTGTACCTGGTGACGGGCGAGCACGCGGACGAGTTGCAGAACGCGACCACGCCGCCCGAGGGCGCGTAACCGGGTCCGCGCGCTGGGCCATGCCTCCGCGAGCCTCCGTGCGCCGTTGATGCGCCCAGCCGGGCGGGCATGCAATGGGGGCAAGGCACCAGCGCCTTCGAGGAGGGTTCCGTATGGCCGACACTCCCACCCCCGACGCCCATCAGGACGACCACTCGGTCGAAGTGCTCCACCCGCCCCTGCTCGGCGCCTGCGGCTGTGGCCCGAGCTGCGGCTGCGGCTGCCAGCAGGGGGCCCCTTGCCAGTGCGGGGGCGGTGGCTGCGGCTGAGCCGCGTTCCGGCTGCTCATGGTGTGGGGCCCGGCGCCGGTCGGGCCCCACGCCGCGCGGCGGCCGGGTCACGCATTCCCGCTAGGATGCCTGCAGGTTGACGGCGGGAGGGGGGCTCATGCAAGAGCCACTGACGATTGAAGCGCTCAAAGATGCCGCGAAGTCATTCGCCGATGAGCATAACTACCTCGATGTGCCGCAACTTTACGGCGTGAACGACGGAAAGACTGTCGGGACTTACGCAGAATCGGCCTTCAATGAGTTCATCTCTCTCCGCTACCGGTACAAGCCGGGGAACGCCGCCAAGGGCATCGATTTCCCCGGCCTCAATGTGGATCTGAAGTTCACGTCGATAAGGCAGCCTCAGTCGAGTTGCCCGTTCAGGAGCGCTCAGCAGAAGGTCTACGGCCTGGGCTATCACGTACTCCTCATGGTGTACGAGAAGATTGACGATCACGAGCGGAAAGCCGCTCGCCTTGATTTCAGGCATGTAATCTTTATTGACTCCCAGAGGACCTCCGACTTCCAGTTGACGAGAGAGATCCGCCGCCTGGCGAAAGAAGGGGCGAATGCGGATGACGTCGATGCGTACTTGGAGGATCGGAACCTTCCGTTGGATCCAGAAAGTCGCCGGGAGCTCGCCACCGAACTCCTCCGCGAGCCGCCCGAGCAAGGGGTTCTGACTATCTCCAACGCCCTGCAATGGCGACTTCAGTACGGGCGGGCAATCAAGCTGGCCGATCCGCTGGAAGAAACCCCAGGGCTGGAGGACCTCCTTGCCTAACAACGAGTTTGGCGACTTTCAGACCCCTGTTCCACTGGCACGCCAAGTGATGGGCACCCTGGGGCGTGACCGCGAGTGGCAACGCGTTCTTGAACCGACGTGCGGTCTCGGTAACTTCCTCCTCGCCGCCAAGGAGTCGTTTCCCGAGGCCGAGACCATCGGAATTGAAGTTCAGCCGGACTACGTCCTGCAGTCCAAGTCCGTCAGCGAGGTTCTCGAGTGCAACATTTTTGACCTCAATCTCGCCCGTGACGTCGACTGGAAACAAGGCGACTCGCCACTTCTCGTGGTCGGCAATCCGCCTTGGGTGACAAATTCCCAACTGACTGTGCTTGATTCAGAAAACAAGCCGATCAAGGAGAACATTCGCCATCTTCGCGGCATCGACGCGATGACTGGCGCATCAAATTTCGACATCGCCGAGTATATTTGGCTCAAGCTTATCGCCGAGCTGATGAGTCAGAATCCGACGATCTCCATGCTCTGCAAGACGCAGGTCGCCAGGAACGTTCTGAGCTTCTGCGCGGACAACGGATGGCCCATCAAGGGCTCTGCTATCCATCATATCGACGCCAAACAATGGTTCGGTGCGGCGGTGGATGCGTGCCTGTTTACCGTTGACGTCGCCGAGGGGGAAAAGAACTACGCGTGTGACATTTATGAATCCCTCGACGAGACATCCCCGATCCGCCGTATGGGCGTGGTTGAAGGGCGTCTCGTAGCGGACGTCGACGCCTACGAACGGAGTCGCCACGCTGACGGAGTATGCCCTATGGAGTGGCGTCAGGGCGTTAAGCATGACGCGGCCCGCGTCATGGAGCTCCGCGCGGACAACGGGCCCGCAACGAAAACGGGTGAGAAGGTTCGCGTGGAGGAGGACTACCTCTTTCCCCTCCTGAAGAGCACCGATGTGTTCCGGGGTCGCGTTACGTCCCTGTCCAAGTGGATGGTGGTTCCGCAGCGGCGCCTTTCGGATGACACCGCGCTCCTCGAAGCCAAGGCGCCACAACTCTGGGCATATCTCAACAAGAACGGCGAAGTGCTCGACAGGCGTAAGTCATCGATTTATCGAGCGCGCCCCAGATTCTGCGTCTTCGGTTTGGGGGATTACACGTTTTCCCCTTACAAGGTTGCGATCTCAGGTTTGCACAAGAGTCTTGAGTTCCGGGCGGTCGGGCCAATCAACGGGAAGCCCGTCGTGTTCGACGATACGTGCTACTTCCTGTCTTTCACCGATGGGATCGAGTGCGCTGTGGTAGCTACGCTGCTTTCCTCCGATGCCGCTACGCAGCTCCTGGCTTCTATGGTTTTCACGGACGCCAAACGGCCAGTGACCAAGAAGCTCTTGCAGCGGGTCGACTTGAACGCTCTCATCCGGGAGATTCCTCAACCGGACCTGGTCGACTCTTCCCTGAAGATGTGCCAGGAGCTACAGCTGGAATGCTCTCGCGAGACCGTGCTCGCGGGAATTCTGAAGCTCCAGACCTCATGGAGCGGTTCCGCCAACCCGTAAACGCCGAAGGGCCCCTTCCCGAGGAAGGGGCCCTTCGATGCGTACCCCCGACCGGATTCGAACCGGCGCTACCGCCTTGAGAGGGCGGCGTGCTAGGCCGCTACACAACGGGGGCGTGAGCACTGCTTTCCGTAGGTCCGAGTCGATGCACCTGGCCTCGGCAAAGCACTGCCTATTAAACCATAGGCCAATGGTGGCTCAGACCAGTCGTACCTCGCGTCTCGCGCGGTACGCGCCCCTGACCTGCATCGAACATGCAGGTCAGGGGCGCGATCAGCAAGCTGTTACTTCTTGCCCTGGTTCTTGACGGCCTCGATCGCGGCCTTCGCGGCCTCCGGGTCGAGGTAGGTGCCGCCCGCCGTGACGGGCTTGAAGTCGGCGTCGAGCTCGTAGGCGAGCGGGATGCCGGTGGGGATGTTCAGACCCGCGATGTCGGCGTCGGAGACGCCGTCGAGGTGCTTGACCAGGGCGCGCAGCGAGTTGCCGTGCGCGGCGACCAGGACGGTGCGGCCGGTGAGCAGGTCCGGGACGATGCCGTCGTACCAGTACGGCAGCATCCGCGTGACGACGTCCTTGAGGCACTCCGTCCGCGGGCGCATCTCCGGCGGGATCGTCGCGTAGCGCGGGTCGGCGCTCTGCGAGAACTCCGTGCCGTCCTCGAGCGCGGGCGGCGGGGTGTCGTACGAGCGGCGCCAGAGCATGAACTGTTCCTCGCCGAACTCCGCGAGGGTCTGCGCCTTGTCCTTGCCCTGGAGCGCGCCGTAGTGCCGCTCGTTCAGGCGCCAGGAGCGGTGGACCGGGATCCAGTGGCGGTCGGCTGCCTCAAGCGCCAGGTTCGCGGTGCGGATCGCGCGCTTCTGGAGCGAGGTGTGCACGACGTCGGGCAGCAGGCCGGCGTCCTTGAGCAGCTCACCGCCGCGGACCGCCTCCTTCTCGCCCTTCTCGGTGAGATTGACGTCCACCCAGCCGGTGAACAGGTTCTTCGCGTTCCACTCGCTCTCGCCGTGGCGGAGCAGGATCAGCTTGTACGGTGCGTCGGCCATGCCCTTGAGCGTAATCGTCGTTTGACGGCTGCCGCTAATTGGGTGGTGGCCCGGACCCGCGCCCCCGTAAGTTGTGCGAACCGTAGACAGTTCTTACACCGCCGCCGCGCCGCCGTTGTGCCGTCGCGCCGTCACGCCGCGCGCCGGTGGAGAGCTGTCCCATGTGACACGCGCTGCTGCCGGGGGTACCTGTTGTCGTTCGCTTCTCTCAGACGGTCCGCGCGTGAGAGCGTCTCGGGTCTGCCGGGCGGGTTCTGGTGGCTGTGGCTGTCCACGCTGGTCAACCGCACCGGGGCGTTCGTCCTGACGTTCATGTCGCTGTATCTGACGCAGGAGCTCGGGTACTCGGCCTGGTACGCGGGGCTCGTCATCGCCCTGCACGGGCTCGGCGGGATCGCCGGGTCGCCGCTGGGCGGCATGCTCAGCGACCGGTGGGGGCGGCGTCCGACGATGATCGCCGCGCATCTGGGCGGCGCGGTCTGCACGGCCGCGCTCGCGGTGGTGACCAGCGCCTGGGGCATCGCGGTCGTGGTGCTGCTGATGGGCGTGGCGATGCAGGCGGTACGGCCCGCGATCGGGGCGACCATCGCGGACCTGGTGCCGGAGTCCGACCGCAGGCGGGCCTACGCGCTGAACTACTGGGCGCTGAACCTCGGGTTCGCCATCGCCGCGATGGGCGGCGGGGCGGCGATCTTCCTCGGGTACCGGACGCTGTTCCTGGCGGACGCGGTGGCGACCGTGCTGTGCGCGCTGATCGTCTTCCTGCGGCTGGGCGAGACCCGGCCGGTCGCGGACAGCGGGGACCGCGCCGCGCGGGCCGCGGACGCGCCGCCGGTCACCACGCTCAGCGTGCTGCGCGACGACGCGACGTTCCGCACCCTGGTCCTGCTCAACCTGCTGGTCTGCCTGGTCTTCACCGCGCCCTGGGTGGGGCTGCCGCTGACCATGGCGGACAAGGGGCTCGATCCGGGCTCGTACGGCATGGTCATCGCGGTGAACGGCGTGGTGATCGTCGGCTTCCAGCTACTCGTCAACAAGATCACCGAGCGGCGGTCCCCGGCCGCCCTGCTCACCGTCTCCTCGCTGCTGTTCGCCCTCGGGACGGGGGCGACCGCGCTGGCCGGTACGCCACTGCTGTTCGCCGCGACCGTGGTGGTGTGGACGATCGGCGAGATGGTGCACATCCCCACCAACTCCGCCGCGACCGCCCGGCTCGCTCCGGAGCACGCGCGCGGCCGCTACCAGGGCGTGATGGGCATGTCCTGGGCGGTGGCGGGCTTCGTCGCGCCGATCCTGGCCGGGTGGGTGGTGGACGGGCCCGGCCCTGGCGCGCTGTGGCTGGGGTGCGCGGTGCTCGGATGCCTGGCGGCGGCCGGGTACGCGACGCTGCTGCGGCGGGCGCTGGGCACGGCCGAGGGGACGGCCGAGGGGACGGCCGAGGCCGCAGGGGGGACGCCGGGTGCCGAACCCGACCTCGACCCCGGCGAGGCCACGCCCAGCGAAGCCGTGCCCGGCAAGGCCGAGGCTGGCCTCAGTCGGCGCGCGGCTGGGTGAGGTGGGCGAAGGCGTCCAGGTTGTACGTCGGCTCGCCGCGCGCGACCCGCCACTCGTACTCCTTGCGGATCGCCGAGGCGAAGCCCAGTTCCAGGAGCGTGTTGAAGGCGCCGTCCGCGGCCTCCAGGACGGAGCCGAGCAGCCGGTCGACCTCGTTTGGCGTCACGGCGGACAGCGGCAGTTTGCCGGTCAGATAGACGTCGCCGAGGCGGTCGACCGCGTACCCGACGCCGTACAGCTTGAGATTGCGCTCCAGGAGCCAGCGGTGGACGCCTTCGGCGTTCTCGTCGGGGTGCCGGATCACGAAGGCGTTCAGGGACAGCGCGTGCCGGCCCACGATGAGCGAGACCGTGGTCTTCAGCTTGCGGGTGCCGGGGAGGGTGACGACGTACGAGCCGGGCTCGGGACTCTCCCACTCGACGTCCGCGTCGGTCAGGGACTGCTCGATGATCGCTGCTGCGTCAGCCATGTACCGAGCGTAGATGACGGTGCTGTTCGTGCATCGCGGCGGCGTACACGTCGGCGGTCGCCGAGGCCGCGGCGTCCCAGCCGAAGGACCGCGCGTGCCGCGCGGCGGCCTCGCCCATCCGGTCGGCCAGATGCTCGTCGTCGACGAAGCGGGCCAGGGCGCGCGCGTACGCGGCTGGCTCGTGCCCTCGTACGAGGAAGCCGCTGACCTCGTCGCGCACGGCGACCGGCAGGCCGCCCACGGACGCCGCGACCACGGGCGTGCCGGACGCCTGGGCCTCGACGGCGACCAGCCCGAACGACTCGTTGTAGGACGGCATGACCAGCACCGACGCGGCCCGGAACCAGTCCGCGAGCTGGTCCTGGCCGACCGGGGGCCGGAACCGTACGACATCGGCGACGCCGAGCTGGCAGGCGAGCTTCTGGAGTCCCTCCGGCTTGGCGAGGCCGCTGCCGCTGGGCCCGCCGACCACCGGCACCACCAGCCTGGGGCGCAGCTCGGGGCGCTGGTCCAGCAGTACGGCGACGGCGCGCAGCAGGACGTCGGGGGCCTTGAGGGGCTGGATCCGGCCCGCGAACAGCGGGATCAGCGCGTCCTGCGGCAGCCCGAGGCGCTGCCGGGCGGCCCGGCGGCCGTCGGCCGGGCGGAAGCGTTCCAGGTTGACGCCGGGGTGGACCACGGCGACCTTCGCGGGGTCGGCCTCGTAGTGGAGCACCAGGTCGGCGGACTCCTCGTCGGTGTTGGCGATGAGCCGGTCGGCGGCCCGTACGATCTGCGTCTCGCCGATCACGCGGGCGGCGGGTTCGGGGGTGTCGCCGTCGGCCAGCGCGGCGTTCTTGACCTTGGCCATGGTGTGCATGGCGTGCACCAGCGGGACGCCCCAGCGTTCGGCGGCGAGCCAGCCGACGTGGCCGCTGAGCCAGTAGTGGGAGTGCACCAGGTCGTAGTGGCCGGGGCGGTGGCCCGCCCAGGTCCGCATCACGCCGTGCGTGAAGGCGCACAGCTGGGCGGGCAGCTCCTCCTTGGAGAGGCCTTCATAGGGGCCCGCGTCGACATGGCGTACGAGGACTCCGGGGGCGAGCTCGACCGCGGGGGGCAGGTCGCCGGTGGTCGCGCGGGTGAAGATCTCGACCTCGACGTCGATCGCGGCGAGGCGCTTGGCGAGCTCCACGATGTAGACGTTCATGCCGCCCGCGTCGCCGGTGCCGGGCTGATGCAGGGGTGAGGTGTGCACGCTGAGCATGGCCACCCGGCGCGGGCGGCGCTGCGTACCGGGGAAGGCGCCGGGGAAGCGGAGTCTCGCGGCCGCACTGGAGCCGAGACGTTCGCCGAGCCGGGTCACATACTGGCTCACGTGGCGGTCCTCCTAGGGCGGCTTCGACTGCGGGGCGGGCGGCACCGTCCCGAACGGCGTCCTTCAGACACGGGGAACAGCGGGGAGCTCCCGCTCATTTCCATTTTGCCAAAGCATTACCTGCCCCTTCGCGACCGCGCTCGCGCCGTACGGGCGTACGGGCGTACGGGCGTACGGGCGTACGGGCGTACGGGCGTACGGGAGCCCCGGCGATACTGGACGCATGGCCCGCACCCCGTCCCGCCCGGTGGGGACCGTCACACGCGGGACCACCAACCCCAACCGCCTGCGCCGCATGGACCGCTGGATCGCCGCCGTACACGGTCAGGCGCTGCGCGCGGCCGCCGCGCCCGTGGCCGTCGACCTGGGGTACGGCGCCGCCCCCTGGACCGCCGTCGAGCTGCTGCACCGGCTGCGTACCGCCGCCCCGGCCGTCGAGGTCGTCGGGATCGAGATCGACCCGGCTCGGGTGTCGGCCGCCGCGCCGTACGAGACCGACGGCCTGACCTTCCTGCACGGCGGCTTCGAGCTGCCGCTGCCCGGCGGGCGGCGGCCCGCGCTGATCCGGGCGGCCAATGTGCTGCGCCAGTACGACGAGGAGGAGGTCGCCGGGGTCTGGGAGCGGCTCCGGGCGGGGCTGGCCCCTGGCGGGCTGCTGGTCGAGGGCACCTGCGACGAGATCGGGCGGCGCCATGTGTGGGTGGCGCTGGGCGGCGACGGGCCGCGCACGGTGACGTTCGCGACCCGGCTCGGTTCGCTCGGGCGGCCGTCGGACCTGGCGGAGCGGCTGCCGAAGGCGCTGATCCACCGGAATGTGCCGGGTGAGCCGGTGCACGCGTTTCTGCGTGACTTCGACCGCGCCTGGGCCGCGGCGGCGCCGTACGGGGCGTATGGCGCGCGGCAGCGCTGGATCAGGGCGGTGGAGGATCTGGCGGCGGACTGGCCGGTGGTGGACCGGCGGGGGCGCTGGCGGCAGGGCGAGGTGACGGTGGCATGGGAGGCGCTGGCGCCGCGCGGGTGATGTCGGGTGCGGGGAACGCCGTGTGGCCGCTGTTCGTTTGAAGGGGTGGGTGGGGCACCGGGTTTCGACCGTCGCACACGTCTGTCGCCTCGTGCGTCTGTTGTCTCGTACGCGCCTGTTGTCCCGCGCGCGGACGTGGCACTATCCGGAGGCAGAACTTACTGACGAGTCATCAATTATTGGGGGGTGTGGGCATGGTCGGCAAACGACGTTCGAGCGTGGCCATGGCGGCCGCTCTGCTCTGCGCGGTGACCCTGCTGGCCGCGCCCGGCGCGGCCCACGCGGCGCGCCCAGCCGAGCCCGCGCCCCAGGACCCAACGCCCCAGACGCCCCGGACCCTTGAGGACGTCCGTAAGGAGATCAACCGGCTGTACCGCCAGGCCGCCGTCGCCACGGACGCGTACAACGCGGCGGAGGAGAAGGCCGAGAAGCAGTCAGGCGACATAGTGAAGCTGGCACGCGAGGTGGTGCGCGGCCAGCGGAGGCTGGACCGGCTCAAGGCGCAGGCGGGCGCCGCGGCACGGGCGCAGTACCGCGGCGGCGGGATGCCGCCCGAGGCGCGGCTGCTGCTGAGCGACGACCCGCAGCAGTTCCTGCGCGGCGCCCGGCGGGTGCGCCAGGGCCAGCACGCGACCCAGGGGCTGATCGCGGAGCTGACCCGGACCCAGGAGGACCTGAAGACGTACGCGTCGGACGCCTCGGCGCACTGGAAGAAGCTCGACGGCCTGCGCAAGAAGAAGGCGAAGGCGAAGAAGGAGATAGAGCGGAAGATCGCGGCGGCCGAGAAGCTGGAGTCCGAGCTCAGGAAGGAGGAGCGCGAGCGGCTGCGCAAGCTGGAGGAGGAGGCCGCGCGAAAGCGCCAGCAGGACTGGCTGAGCTCGGGCGGCGGGCCCGGCGGCGACCAGGCGGCGACGGGCCAGGCCGGCAAGGCGATCCAGTACGCCACCGCGCAGATAGGCAAGCCCTACCAGTGGGGCGCCGAGGGACCGGGCTCGTACGACTGCTCGGGTCTGACCTCGCAGGCCTGGGCGGCGGCCGGACGGGGCATTCCGCGGACGTCCCAGGAGCAGTGGAAGCGACTGCCTCGGGTAGACGTGAAGGACATGCGGCCGGGCGACCTGATCATCTACTGGAAAGACGCCAGCCATGTCGCGATGTACATAGGCGACGGCACGATGGTGCACGCACCACGGCCGGGGCGGCAGATCACCGAGTCGGGCGCGGGCTCCATGCCGATCCTGGGGGTCGTACGCCCCGGCGGATGACACACGTGACGGGGCACACGTGACGGGGCACACGTGACGGGCGCGTGACGCAGCCCACCTCCGCGCCCGCCCAGCGTGATGTTCGTCATCCCCAGGGGCTCCGATACGACCCGGTCCCACCCAAAAGCGGTACCAGGCACGGCATATGACAGACGCTCTTCACGGCTGACCATTCCACCGCACCGCCCGCTACCGCTATGGTCCCCGTCGGGTGGTCCGGCGAACGCGTTCCACCGTGCCCTCGGGGGGAGGGAAGGAACACAGCACATGCCCGTACCCATACCGCGGCAGCGAGCACTCCAGGCCGCGGAAGGCGGTCAGGCCCACCCGGCCGGCGTCGACAACGACGCCAGCCTGACCCTGCTGGTCATCGAGGACGACCCAGCGGGGGCGCTGAGTGTGCCCGAACTGCTCGACACCGCGGGCAAGCCCATCCGCGTCCGTACCGCCCGCAACCTCACCGAGGCCGAGCGGCTGCTCACCGACGACGTGCACTGCATCCTGCTCGACCTCGCCCTGCCCGCACCGCACACCGGCGAAGACGCCGAGCCCGACGAGCTGGTGCCCCTGAAGCACGTGCTGCGCCTCGCGCCCCGGCACGCCGTGCTCGCGCTCACCGCGTCCGGTGACGCCGAGCGGGCCGTGGCGGCGGTGCGGGTCGGCGCGCAGGACTACCTCCTGCGGGAGGAGCTGGACGCCCGGCTGCTGAGCCGCGCCATCCGGTACGCGGTGGAGCGCAAGCGCGCCGACATCGCCCAGCGCCAGCTGACCGAGTCCCGGCTGCGCGCCCAGGAGAACGCCCGCCTGGAGCGTGGCCTGCTGCCCACCCCGCTGCTCGGCGGCTCCGCGCTGCGGTTCGCCGCGCGCTACCGGCCGGGCCGTTCCCGCGCGCTGCTGGGCGGCGACTTCTACGACACCGTCCGCACCCCCGACGGCACGGTGCACGCCATGATCGGCGACGTCTGCGGGCACGGCCCCGACGAGGCCGCGCTGGGCGTGGAGCTGCGTATCGCGTGGCGCGCCCTGACCTTCGCCGGGATGTGCGGGGACGAGCTGCTCGCCACGCTGCAACAGGTGCTGGAGCACGAGCGCCCGGACGACGAGATCTTCGCGACGCTCTGCATGATCGACATAGCCCCCGACGGCCGCCGCGCCGGGCTCTGGCTGGCGGGACACCCCGCGCCGCTGCTCGCCCGCCAGGGCCGCCCCGCCGAGCTGCTCCCGTACGACAACGGCGGCCCGGCGCTCGGCCTGCTGCCGCACGCCCGCTGGTCCCGCCAGGAGATCGACCTCGGTCCGGCCTGGAGTCTGATGCTCTACACGGACGGGCTGATCGAGGGCCGGATCGGCGAGGGCAACCAGCGACTCGGCCAGGACGGCATGGTGCGGATGGTCCGCCGCCAGCTCGCGTCCGGCCTGCACGGTGACGAACTGCTCGAAGCCGCCGTCAACGAGGTCCGCGACCTCAACGGCGGCGAGCTGACAGACGACGTGGCGGTCCTGCTCCTGGACCGCGGCCGCCGCTAGCCGATGAGACCTACCGTCCGCCGTTGTACGGACCGTACGGGCCATCGCTGCTGGAGCCGCGCCGCCCGCCGCCGCTTCCGCCGGTGACCTGACGGAGCGCGGGCCGCACATCGACGAAGAACACGATCGTCGCGATCAGTCCGGCGATCTGCAGGAACAGGAACACATTGATCAGGTTCACCAGGACCGCGAGCCCCAGGATGATCACCCAGAACATCTTGGTCTGCTTGTTGGCCGCGCGATAGGCGTCCTCGCGGGCCGTCGAGGCCATCACCAGCGCCACCACGGCGAGCACGAGCATGGCGGTAAAGATCAGCCACAACAAGTTGCCGAAGCCCTGCGTCAGCACAATGCCACCACCCGAGTCGATTCCGCCTACGCTGCCACCGTACCCGGATAACGGCCGAAGCACCCCGAAGGTGCCCCGGCCGCCGGACGGTCAACGACCGACGATCACTTGGCGGGCGGCGTGGTCTTCTTGGCCGCCGTCTTCTTGGCGGGGGCCTTCTTGGCCGTGGCGGCCTTCTTCGCGCCAGGCTCCTCCCCCGCCGCGACGACCGGCTCATCCGCCACGACCGGCTCGTCCACCACGACGACGGGCTCATCCGCCACCACGACAGCCCCGGCATCCCCGGCGCCCTCGGCATCCGAAGTCTCGCCACGCCAGGTCTTCACGGCGCCCTCGCCGCGCTCGGCGACCTTGTCGTACGTCTCGCGCGCCTTGACCACGCCCTCGGCGGCGAACCCGACGCCCCGCAGCGCCACGTCCTGAACCACGTCACCGATCTTCTTCAGGTCGGTGTCCAGCGAGCCGATGAACTCGGCGACCGTGGCCTGCACCGCCTCCTGCGCCTCCTTGGCGCGGGCGACGGCCTTCTCCTGCACGTCCTTCGGGTCGGCCTTGCGTACGTTCTCGACCCACCCCGGCGCCTCGACGCTCAGCTGCTCGATCAGACCGGGCACCTTCTGCGCCTGCTCGTACGCGATGTCCGCGGTACCGGCGACGAAGTACAGCGGCTTGGGGTCGGCGGCGGCCCTGCGGATGTCCTCGGCGATGGCCATGGCTTACTTCCTCCTGGACTGGACGGAACTCAAGATTCAAGCTGACGGGGGTCGCTCTTCACCGCTGCTGTCAGCTCTGCTGTCAGCGCTACTGTCATCGCTGCCGACCCCGTTCTCCTTGCGGAACGACTCGTAGATCTGCAGCAGCACCTGCTTCTGCCGCTCGTTGATCGTGGGATCGGCGAGCACCGCGGCCCGCGTCTCCACCTCGCCCCGCTCCCGCTCGTCGAGCATCCCGGCCTGCACGTACAGCGTCTCGGCGGAAATCCGCAGCGCCTTGGCGAGCTGCTGCAGAATCTCCGCGCTCGGCTTACGCAGACCGCGCTCGATCTGGCTCAGATACGGGTTGGACACCCCGGCGGCGTCGGCGAGCTGCCGCAACGACAGCTGTGCGCTACGCCGCTGCTCACGCAGGTACTCACCGAGGTTGCCGACATTGAGCGATGCCATACCCCGATCCTGCCCCACCCGCGCTAACTATTGCAAGCAGACGCTTGCAATAGTGTTCCACGCCACCGCCGCTGCTGACTTTGAGGAGGGCACCGTGACGGTGCTGGGGTCAGCGGACGTAGTTCTTCAGACGGTCCGTCTTCAGGGCGATCCCGAGGCCGGGAAGCTCGACGGTGGCACCGAAGTCCGCGGTGTGCGTGTCGCTGTATCGCCCGCGCTCAGGAGTGGAGTACAGCGTGAGGGTGCAGGCGTTGCGGTCGATGAGCAAATAGACGGGGATGCCGGTCTCGGCATAGGCCCGTGGCTTCTCCACGCGGTCACGCCGGTCGGCATCCTTGTCCCACGAGGTGACTTCGACGGCCATCAGGACAGCGTCGGCGTTGGCAGCCCATTCGCCCTGTCCCGCGAAGGTGCCTTCCGGGGCGAGGGATGCGTCCGGACGCGCGTCGCCGCTGCGGTACGTCTCGATCTTCAGCCCCTGCTCCGCGTACAGCCACAGATCAGGTCGCTGCTGCATGCAGATGCGCTGTAGCCACGCGATGATTTCTCCGTGGTCGCCGTCCGGCACCGGCTTGACCCCGATCTGTCCGTTGATGAATTCGAGCTTGACGTCGTGCCGTGATGCGGCTTCGGCGATGGCCTCGAAGGCGTCGAGGCTCATCTGCGGCCGGTCTCGTGTAATCACGTGTCCTCCCAGGGTGCCCGGCCTCTAGCGTACGAGGGCTGGACGGTAAGCGTGGGGGTCTTAGGCGGCGAGGGGCAGCAGGGCGGCAGCTGCCGGAGGGGTCGGCCACCAGCCCTCGGCAGGCTCAGTCCTGCTAGTGCTCACCAGGACATGCGTGACGGGTCGGTAGTCGATATTCGATTGCCGGGTGGTCGGGCGGTGGGTGCAATGGGCGGCATGGTGACTCAGGTGCGCCCGCCGCTGCCGGGTGAAATGGCCGCGTACTACCGGGTGTTGCCGTATGTGAACGGGCTGCCGAAGTGGGAGCCGGCGGACGCCGCGTGGCACGGCGGGCCCGAGCCGTGGCCCCCGCAGCGCGCCCCCGCGACCGCGGAGCAGCTCGACGCGTGGGCGGCGGCCGACCTCGCGAACGAGGCCTTCCACCCGGTCGCGACGTTCGTCGACGGCGTCTGCGTCGGCGCGTCGGCCGCCCTCTCCTTCGAGGTGACGGTCCCCGGCGGGGGCACGGTCAGAATGGCCGGGGTCACGGCCACCGGGGTGATCGCGACCCACCGCCGACGCGGTTATCTGCGGCGGATGATGCAGGCCATGTTCGAGTCGGCCCTGGACCGAGGCGAGCCGCTGGCGATGCTCAGCGCGAGCGAGGGCGGCATCTACGGGCGGTACGGGTACGGGCCGTCGACCTATCGCGTCCGGTGGGAGCTGGCCCGGCACGAGGCCGCCCTCCTGCCAGCGGAGCCCGACTCCGGGTCGCTGGAGCTGGTCGACGCCGCACAGGCGAAGCGGGCCTGGCCCGTGGTGCACGCGAGCGTGCGCGCGCACCGCGTAGGCGAGCTCACTCCGCTCGCCGGACACTGGGACAAGCTGTCCGACGAGGCGGACGGCGCCAACGGACCGCTGCGCTATCTCCTCCACCGTGACCGGCACGGCGAGGCGGACGGCATCGCTGACTTCCGGCTGCCGTGGTCCGCGACGGCGGACCACGCGGGAACCCTCGTCGTGGAGGCCCTGGAAGCGACGAACCCGACGGCCTACCGCGCCCTGTGGGGCGTGCTGCTCGACTTCGACCTCACCAAGACCGTCGTGGCCCCCGGCCGCCCGCGCGACGAACCCCTGCGGTGGATGCTCGCGAACCCGCGCGCGATGCGCGTCACCCGCCAGTCGGACAACCTGTGGGCGCGGCTGCTCGACGTCCCCCTCGCCCTGACCCAGCGCTCGTACGACACACCCGGCGAGCTGACGTTCACCGTCGACGGCGACCGAATGTGCCCGGCGAACAACGGCACTTGGCGGCTGCGAGCCGACGGCGCGTCGGTGACCTGCGTCCCCACCGACCAGGCGGCGGACCTGACCCTCACCGTCCCGGCGCTCAGTTCGCTCTACTTCGGCGGCATGTCGGCGCACCACCTGGCGTACGCGGGCCACATCACCGCGCACGCCGACGGCGCGGTCGGGCGGTTGGCCCGGCTGCTGCGGACCGACCCCGAACCGCACAACTCGTTCGCCTTCTGACGAGTTGACCGTTGACGCGCGACAAGCGCCCCGACGGCGGCGGGGTCAGTCCCACTGCTTGTCGGCGAGGGACGCCACCGGTGCGGGCTTGCCGATGACGGCCAGGGCTATGAAGAAGTTGATCTGCCCGATCGCGATGGTCAGGGTGGCCAGGGCCTTCTCGTCGTAGTGCTTCGCCGCCTGCGCGTACAGGTCGTCGCTGACCCGTTCCCGGCCGTGCGGGGCGGGCTGGAGGGTGGCTTCCACCAGGGCCAGCGCCGCGCGCTCGGCGTCGGTGAAGTACGGGGCGTCCTGCCACGAGGAGACGGCCGTGATGCGCTCCTCCGACTCCCCCGCCTTGCGCAGGAAACCGGTGTTGAGGACGGTCAGATAGGTGTTCCCGACAATCTGGCCGGCCCGCAGGTGCACCAGGCTCATCGTGGTGCGCGGCACCGAGCGGTTGCCCGTCGCCCGGAACAGCGCGGCGCTGATGTCGTTCAGCTCCGGCACGAACTCGGCCGGGTTCGGCATCCGGGAAATCGAGGTGCTGGTCATGGGTGGGCTCCTTCGCATCGGCCTGTTCGGCGTTCTCAACTCACTGACGGATCACCCCACCTCGGTGTGACAGGGTCGGGACATTCTCTTTCGACGTAGCGGTGCGGCGGGTTGGGCTGCCCGCCGCACCGCGGGGTGGGCTGCCCGCCGCACCGCGGGTGCGCGGCGGATCAGCCGCGCAGGACACTCAGGTCGATCCGCGCAAGGCGCTCGGGGTCGGTGAGGATGTCGAGAGCGGCGATCCGGCCACCCTGGATCGTGAACGCCATGACCGACACCGCACGCCCCTCCGCGACTGCGACCACACCGGGCGAGCCGTTGACCAGCACCGCATGTCCGGCCTCCGCGAACCGGGCGAAGGCGACCGCCTGGGAGGCCACATCGGACGCGCCGCGGCGCAGCAGGCTCGGACGCAGCGCGCCGCCGTCGGAGCGCGCCACGACCTCCGGGTCGAGGACGGCGAGAAGGGCGTCGAAGTCGCCGCCGCGCGAGGCGGCGAGGAAGGCGTCCACGACCTCGCGCCTGCGGGCGAGGTCGGTGTCGGAAGCGGGTGCGGCCCCATTGACCCGGCGGCGGGCGCGGCTGGCGAGCTGCCGGGTGGCGGCAGGGGTGCGGCCCAGGACGGAGGCGATCTCGTCGAAGGGGACGGCGAACAGGTCGTGCAGCACGAAGGCGAGGCGTTCGGCGGGGGAAAGGGTCTGCAGGACGACCATGAGGGCGATGCCCACCGAGTCGGCCACGAGTATCTCCTGCTCGGGGTCCACGCTGTCCGGGCCGGTGACGACTGGGTCGGGCAGCCGGAACCGGCCGTCCTGGTCGTTCTGGTCGTGCAGCGGCTCCTCGCGGCGCGTGGACCGCGAGCGCAGCATGTCCAGGCACACCCTGCTCACCACGGTGGTCAGCCAGCCGCCGAGGTTCCGCACCTCAGCGACGTCGGAGCGGTTCAGCTTCAACCAGGCTTCCTGGACGGCGTCTTCCGCCTCGCTGAGCGAGCCCAGCATGCGGTAGGCCACCGCGCGCAGACGGGAGCGGTGCTCCTCGAAACGCCGGGCCAGAAGATCTCTCTCGCTCATCTCTCGCATCCTCGCGGTCCGATCCGTCAGTGGGGTAACGGACGCTATCCGCCCTCCGAGAGGCCGGTCGAGGCAGCGGTGCACACACACATACGCGCGCCGGGGGCCGTTAGGGTGAGCCGATGGCATCGATCAAGCAGTTCCAGATCACCTTCGACTGCGCGGACCCCGAACGCGTCGCGCGCTTCTGGTGCGAGGTGTTGGGGTACGTCGTACCGCCGCCGCCGAAGGGCTTCGACTCGTGGAGCGACTTCGACCGCGCGCTGCCGCCCGAGCGGCAGGGGTCGGCGTTCGCCTGCGTCGATCCCGCCGGGGTGGGCCCGCGGATGTTCTTCCAGCGCGTTCCCGAGGGCAAGACCGTCAAGAACCGGCTGCATCTCGACGTGCGGACCGGCACCGGGCTCGTGGGCGAGGAGCGTCTCGCCGCGCTGGAAGCCGAATGCGCGCGGCTGATCGCGCTCGGCGCGACGCGGGTGCGGCTCCTGACCGCCGACGAGTACAACGAGTCCTGCCTGGTGATGCAGGACGTCGAGGGTAACGAGTTCTGCCTCGACTGAGGCCTGGGCGGGTGCCCGGATCGGGTCAGGAATCGAGAAGCGCGTGCGACGGGCCTCGACTAGCGTGGCGATCTCGAGGGCTACCGCCATACGGGACCGACGGACGGGGACACGACAGACATGGCCACGAGGACGGGCACCCAGCCGCACGCGCCGCACGCCGCTGACAGCCACGACCTGATCCGGGTGCACGGCGCGCGCGAGAACAACCTCAAGGACGTCAGCATCGAGATCCCGAAGCGGCGGCTGACGGTGTTCACCGGGGTCTCGGGATCGGGCAAGAGCTCGCTGGTGTTCGACACGATCGCCGCGGAGTCGCAGCGGCTGATCAACGAGACCTACAGCAGCTTCGTGCAGGGCTTCATGCCGACGCTGGCCCGGCCCGATGTCGACGTACTCGACGGTCTGACGACGGCGATCATCGTCGACCAGCAGCGGATGGGCTCCGACCCGCGCTCCACGGTCGGCACCGCCACCGACGCCAACGCGATGCTGCGCATCCTCTTCAGCAGGCTCGGCAAGCCGCACATCGGCTCGCCCGGCGCGTTCTCCTTCAACGTCGCGTCAGTCTCGGCGAGCGGCGGGATGACGGTCGACCGCGGCGCCGACAAGACCAGGACCGAGAAGGTCACCTTCAGCCGCACCGGCGGCATGTGCACCCACTGCGAAGGCCGCGGCACGGTCTCCGACATCGACCTCGCCCAGCTCTACGACGACTCCAAGTCGCTGAGCGAGGACCCGTTCACCATCCCCACCTACACCGGGGGCGGCTGGGTCGTACGGATCATCGCCGAGTCCGGCTTCTTCGACCCGGACAAGCCGATCCGCGAGTACACCAAGAAGGAGCGGCACGACTTCCTGTACCGCGAGCCGACCAAGGTGAAGATCAACGGGATCAACCTCACCTACGAGGGGCTGATCCCCAAGCTGCAGAAGTCGATGCTCTCCAAGGACCGGGAGTCGATGCAGCCGCACATCCGGGCGTTCGTGGACCGGGCGGTCACCTTCGCCCAGTGCCCCGACTGCGACGGCACCCGGCTCAGCGCGGCGGCCCGGTCGTCGAAGATCAAGAAGATCAGCATCGCCGACGCCTGCGCGATGGAGATCAGGGACCTCGCCGAGTGGCTGCGCGGTCTGGCGGAGCCCTCGGTGGCGCCGCTGCTCACCGCGCTCCAGCAGACCCTCGACTCGTTCGTGGAGATCGGGCTCGGCTATCTCTCGCTTGACCGGGCGTCGGGCACGCTCTCCGGCGGCGAGGCGCAGCGCGTCAAGATGATCCGCCATCTCGGCTCCTCGCTCACCGACGTCACGTACGTCTTCGACGAGCCCACCGTCGGACTGCACCCCCACGACATCCAGCGGATGAACAACCTCCTGCTGCGGCTGCGGGACAAGGGCAACACGGTGCTGGTCGTGGAGCACAAGCCGGAGGCCATCGCGATCGCCGACCATGTCGTCGACCTCGGCCCCGGCGCCGGCGGGGCGGGCGGAACCGTCTGTTACGAGGGCGACCTGGCGGGGCTGCGGGCCAGCGGCACCAGCACGGGGCGCCACCTCGACGACCGGGCCGCCGTCAAGGACACGGTCCGCGAGCCCACCGGCAAACTGGCGATCCGCGACGCGAGGACGCACAACCTGCGGGGAGTCGACGTCGACATCCCGCTCGGCGTGCTCTGCGTCGTGACCGGGGTCGCCGGGTCCGGCAAGAGCTCGCTGGTGCACGGGGCGATGCCGCGTGACGTGGACGCGGTGTCGGTCGACCAGACCGCGATCCGCGGCTCGCGACGGAGCAACCCGGCGACGTACACCGGGCTGCTCGACCCGATCCGCAAGGCGTTCGCGAAGGCCAACGGCGTGAAGCCCGCGCTGTTCAGCGCCAACTCCGAAGGCGCCTGCCCCAACTGCAACGGCGCCGGGGTGATCTACACCGACCTGGGGATGATGGCCGGGGTCGCCACGGTCTGCGAGGAGTGCGAGGGGAAGCGGTTCGAGGCGTCCGTGCTCGACCACCGTCTCGGCGGCCGCGACATCAGCGAGGTGCTCGCGATGCCGGTGACGGAGGCCGCGGAGTTCTTCGGCGCGGGCGACGCGCGGGTTCCGGCCGCCCACAGGATCCTGACCCGGCTCGCGGACGTCGGGCTCGGCTACCTCAGCCTCGGCCAGCCGCTGACCACGCTGTCCGGCGGCGAGCGGCAGCGGCTGAAGCTGGCCACGCACATGGCGGAGAAGGGCGGCGTGTACGTCCTCGACGAGCCGACCACCGGGCTTCACCTGGCCGACGTCGAGCAGCTGCTCGGCCTGCTCGACCGGCTGGTCGACTCGGGTAAGTCGGTCATCGTCATCGAGCACCACCAGGCGGTCATGGCGCACGCCGACTGGATCATCGACCTCGGCCCCGGCGCCGGGCACGACGGCGGACAGGTCGTCTTCGAGGGCACCCCCGCCGACCTCGTCGCCGACCGCTCCACGCTCACGGGCGAACACCTCGCGGCGTACGTCACCGCCTGACCGCCCCGCACCGCACAGCCCGCACCGCAACACCGCACACCGCACGGCCCTGCACCGCCCCGAGCCCGGCCCTGCCCCCAGCGCGAGCCGGGCTCGCCCCGTTCACCCGCGGACTGGGCGGCGGGGAGCGGCCGTTCAAGCGGGCCCCAAGCGCCGTGTCACCCAATGGGCCCAGCGAAACCCGGACCCAGGTCATGAGCGACCGCCCACGCCATTAGGGTGTGTGCACCCTCACGCACTTGGCGTGCGGGCCAACCTCACATGAGCCTCACAGGAGCGGCCGGTGGCCGGACTTGCGGTGCCCCTCCCCTCCCCGCCGGGGCCCCTCGCGGACGACGTGTACGGCCGGTTCGTCGAGCACGCGATACAGCACGGCGTGATGAGCAGAGGCCACCACAATCAGAACTTCGTGGTGCCGCTCACCGAAGCCATGGCGGCACACGTCGGGCAGAAGCCCGGCACGCCGGTGACCGTACGCGTCCCGCTGCGCGACGCGCTGCCCGTGGTCATCAGGACCTGGCGCGACGAGGGCGCGATCCTCGGCGCGTTGCGGGACGCGCTGCCCCACGCACCGCGCTGCCTGGCACGACGCGAGGGCAGTGCCGTGCACAGCTATGTCGAAGGCGTGCCGCTCTCGGCCGTCTGCCAGAGCGGCAGGCCGGTGGACCCGCTGCTGGTCCAGGCCTTGACCGGACTGCTCGCGGACATGACCCGAGTACGCCCCGAGAGGCTCCCCCGGCTCCCGGCCTGCTGGCCGCGCGGCTCACGGGACAGCAGGGGCTTTCTGCGCACTCTGGCGCGATTGGCCGAGCAGCAGGTCAAGCAGCCCAATTGGGCTGAGTTCGGCGGGCTGTTCACCATGCTGGGCATCCCCGACGACGCCCTGTCCCGGTTCGCCGCACGGCTTCCGGCCATGGCCCCGCGCCCGTACCGCCTGCTCCACACGGACCTGCACCGGGACAACGTGATCGTCTCCTATCAGGGCGCGCCGCCGCTGGTCTGCGTCGACTGGGAGCTCGCGACCTACGGCGATCCGCTGCACGACCTGGCCACCCACCTGGTCCGCATGCGGTATCCGGACTTCCAGCGGGACGAGGTGGTCGAGGCGTGGGCGGCCGCCATGGAGCGCACCTGCCCGTCAGCCGCCCACGGCCTGGCGACGGACCTGCCGCACTATCTCGCCTTCGAGCGGGGGCAGTCCGTCTTTCCCGACGTGATGCGCGCGGCCGGGTCGCTGGGCGACTCGCTCTGCCAGAAGGGCCTCGACGAGGCGACCCTGGCGGTGCACAACGCCCTGACCGCCGCGGCCGAACCGCTGCGGCTTCCCGATGTGCCGGTGCACGAGATCGAGCGCATCCTGTTCCGGTGGCAGGCGGCGCGAACCGGCAGGCGCACCGGCGTCCCTACGCCACCCCAGGCCCAGGCCTCGGCCCCGGCAGTCGCATCCACCCCGGCATCAGCGTCCGCGCCCACGGCGGCATCCGGCGTCTCCTGGGAGCCGGACCCCCGCGTGCCCGAGCACCCGGAGTGCGGCCACGACGCGGTACTCGAAGCTCTGGCGGCCGAAGGGGCGGCGCCCGCGCACCAGGTGTTCAAGGGCACCGGTCACCTCAACACGGTGGTACGGGTCGCAGGCATCGGCTTTCCCGTCGTGGTGCGGCGCGAGATCAGCGCGCCCGACCGGCGCGAGCGCCGCTTCCTCAGCGAGCACGCGGTACTCGCGGCCATCGCGCAGTCGCCCGCCCGGAGCCTGGTACGGACCCCGAAGGTGCTGGCACTGGGCACCAGCAGCCTGAAGGACCGCTTCGCCCTTCACTCCTACGCGGGCCCGTCCGACCCCAGCCTGCCGCCGGAGCACCCGGTGCACGGGCTGCGCCCTCACGAGGCCGACGACCTGGTAGACCAGCTCTGCGCCCTGACCACGCTCGACGTCGGCCTCCTTAAGCAACTGGACCGCACTCTTGAGCAACTGAACCCCGCTTCCCCGCAGTTCGACTTCCCGAGCTGGCTGGTCGACGAACTGGTGTGTCTGGTCCAGCAGTTGCCGACGGAGTCCCAGCAGCTGGCCAGGGAACTCGGCCTGCCCGACGCGCGCCGGCTGCGGGAGATCCTCAGCCGCCATCGTCTGACGCCGCGACAGGCCGTGCTGCTGCACGGCGACCTCAACCCATGGAATCTCGTGCGCGGCGACGGCGGACTCGTCGTCATCGACTGGGAGATGGCCACGGTCGGCGATCCCCTCTACGACCTCGTCCGCCATACGCATCTCACCCCGACCCGCCCGGAGATCCGCGAGCGGATGTTCGCCCGCTGGAGCCGGAACCTGCCCGAGCGGTACACCAGGGCCTGGCGCGAGGACTGGCGGGTGTACCGGCGGATGGAGATCGTGCGCTCCGCCTATGTCGATCTGGACCGGCTGGTCACCGGGTCGGGGCTCGACGCCCCCAATGTGCGCCGGGCGGTGGACTCGTACGCGATGACGCTGGCCGACGCCACCGCCGCGCTCGGACTGCCGGTCCGCCCCACGACCAACCCCTACCTGGCACGGGCGCTTCCGCGGGACGCCACGGTACGGCCCGCCCAGCGGACGCCCTGACCGCCCCGGTCGGGTGCGCGCACCCCGGCGGGGGGTCACGGTCGCGCGTTCTTCCAGACCATGTCGAGAACCAGGTCGAGGGACCCCACCACATGCCGCGCCCCCGCCGCTCGCAGGCGCTTCTCGCGAAAGTCGTCGCGGCCGTAGCCGAGGAAGGCGACCCCCGCCTCGCGAGCCGCGAGCAGGTCCGTCGGGGTGTCGCCGATCATCAGCGCCTCGGACGGCGGGGTCCCGAGCGTGGCCAGGGCGCGGTGGAGGCAGTCCGGGTCCGGCTTGAGGAGGCGGGGGTGGGACGTACGGCCGTGGACGCCGCCGGTGAAGCAGTCGAGCAGACCGCGGCTTCGCAGGTAACGGTCCACCACGCGCGGCGAGTTGTTGCTGGCGACCGCGAGGCCGACCCCGGTCGCGCGCCAGGTCTGGATGAGCCGGTCCGCGTACGGGGTCGGCAGGGCCGTGGGCGCCGCGTACAGCTCCTCCTCGGTGAGGCGGTCCTCAAGGGCCGCCACCAGGGCCGCGTCCGGGTGGCGGCCCACCGCGCGCAGCACGATGTGCGGGTCGTCGCCGCGGCGTTCCTCCTCGGTGAGCAGATCGAGCAGGCGGTGTTCGGCCAGCCACGCCAGCAGGCTGTCGGCGACGGCATGCGCCCGGTGGCCCGCGAAGAGGCGGCAGACGGGGCCGTCGAAGTCGAAGAGCACACTCCGGGCTCTGGCGATCAACTCGCTGACGTCCTCGGTCACCTTCGCCACCCGTCCGGTTGGGTTCATCGCGTCAGAGGTCACCTACGACAGTGTCAGGTCCCTGGTGATGGTCTTCCAGAGCGAGTCGAACCAGTTCTGGGACTCCTGCACGAACGACTCGTCCCGCGGCCCGTGCCCCTTGTCGAAGGAGAACAGCAGCGAGCGCGATCCGAGCGTGTCATACAGGTCCAGTGTCCCGCTGTCGAGTTCCTCCTCGCGCCTGGCGATCATGTAGTACGCGAAGAGGGCCTCGGTGTCGTTGAGCAGGTAGAGCTTCACGGGCGGTGTGAACGGCAGGGCTCGGAAGGTGACGTCTACGTCGATGCCGTGGCTCGCCCGCAGCGTGAGCAGGTTGTGGCGCAGCACCTGCCCCTGGGCGTTGCGCTGGGCCAGCCAGCGGCTGTGCACCGGGTCTTCGGCGGCGTCCGGGTGCTCGGCGGCGATGGGGAAGGCGAGCGCAATCCGGCTGCTGGGGACCAGGACGCGAACGCGCACCGACTCGGGGCGCATCCGGCCCTCGTGGATGAGGCGCAGGGGTTCCCCGAGGGCCAGCATCAGGTTCTCGGCGGTGAGGCAGAGCGCGTCCACGCGGACCTCGGGGGCGGCGAAGGCTTCGGCGAGGCGGGCGCTCAGGGCGACCATGGTGGGCTGGGGCTCCTCGTCCGCGGGCTCGGGCGCGGAGGCTGCCGCCACCTCGGGCGGGCTGCCCTTGGTGACGTTGACGAGCAGCCCCTCATCCTGGAGCATCCGCACCGCCTGGCGCACCGCGCCCCGCTCGACGCCGAACTCCTCAGCGAGTCTGGCCTGGGTCGGCAGCTTGCTGCCGGGCGGCAGCGCCCCGCTGTGGATGCGGTCACGCAGCTCGCCTGCGATCTCCGGATACGAGGGCTTACCGCCGTTCATCGCAACGCTCTCCTGAGTCACAGCCGAACAGTACAACTGCTCACCATCTGGCCGCAGTTGCTTTGAAGTTGTTTACACCTACCGACCAACTGGGGACAAGCTCAGTGTAGTTGGTCGCCAACTCCGCCAAAGATGGCAGGAGTTCGGCAACGGCGACCGTCCGCACACCCGCCACCCGGAGGAGGAACCACATGCCAGCCATCGCCCTGCTCGGAGCGGTCTTCATCGTCGCCTTCGAGCAACTCGTCGAGTGGAAGTACGGACCCACGGGGGTCGTCGGACTGCTGCTGTTCGCCATCGGGATCAAGGCGCGCAACCCGACCTGCAGCTCGATCGGGGCCGTGGTCCTGACGCTGACGGTCACCAGTCCCGCGACCTGAGACCGTCGGACCGCGGTCCGCGAACCGCCGGGCTCAGAGCCTTACCGTACAACTTCCCGCCATCTTCGGGGAGTTAACGCCATGCTGGTTAGAAACTCGGAAAAGCGGAGATAAGAAAGACGAGTTGGTAGCCAACTTGAGCAACATGGCCAGACCCCCACAGGGTTGGTGAACCTCTCGGCCAGCAACATGCATCGCCGCGAGGTTCCTTCCCCTCCCTCAGGAGGACCTCATGCCGCTCATCGCTCTCCTCATCGTCGCGCTCGCCGTCGGCTTTGAACTCCTCGTCGAGTCAAGGTTCGGCCCGTTGGGCGCGGTCGGCTTCGCCGTCCTGGCCGTCGGCATCAAGGCGAAGAACACCACGGTCAGCAGCGTCGGGGCCGTGATCCTGGTGGCCCTGCTCGCCCAGTCCAGCTGACCCCTCCGCCGTCCGCCGCCGTCCGCCGCCGTCCGCTGACGGGTGCATCGGGGCGACGGCCGTCAGAACACGTCCGGGCACCAGGGCCGCCGGGCGGTGCGGAACAGGGCCGTCGCGACCGCGGCCGCGCCCGGCCGTTCCTCCCGTACCCGGCCCAGCGCCGCGAGCCGCACCGCCGACTCGTCCCCCAGCCACAGCGTCCCCAACTCGCCGACGTCCAGCGTGAGATCAGCGGGCCGCGCGGTCGGCGCGCAGGACGCGCCGACCGGGTCCGCCGCGAGACGGAAGCGACCGCTCGCGAGGCCCGCCGCGTCCGTCACCTCCAGGACCAGCTCGCCCGACCCCTCGTACGTACGCGACTCCAGGGCCCGTACGACGTCCAGCAGCCGCACCCACATCCAGTCCGCCTGGCTGACGATCCGCGCCGCGCGCGGGTCGGGGAGCAGGAACTGCGCCAGGTCGTCGGGGGCGCGGCCGCCCGTACGCACCTTCACCACGTAGTCGATCGAGCAGAGGAAGTGCCACAGGGCCCGCTCGGCGGCCGGTGACACGGCGATCAGCTGGGACACCGTCGCGGTGTTCAGCGGCTGCTTGGCGTCGCCCCACTGATGGTCCGAGCGGTACACGGCCAGGCCGTCTACCGTGCCGTCCGCCGAGCGGTACACCGCGTAGTGCGGCTCGTCCCACGGCGGCAGGCCGTCGTGCTGGATCTCCCCGGTGTTCACCCGCCACCAGCGTTCGTCCCGGCTGACCGCGCCGGGCTGCCTGGCGCGCAGCCGCTCGTACAGCTCGGGGCCGAGCTTGCGGACGTCCACCGCGTCGACCAGGTCGACCCGGCCGCCGTCGGCCGGGCCCGACCAGCGGGGGTCGAGACCGGTACGGGGTACGTCGATCTCCCACTCGGCGGTCCAGGTCGCGGGGCCGAAGCCGTACCGGCCGTAGATCGGGTACTCGGCGGCGATCAGCGAGGCCAGCACATCGCCGCGCTCCTTGGCGGCCGTGAGGTCGGCGGCCATCATGCGGGTCAGCAGGCCCCGGCGGCGGTGGGTCGGCGATACGGCGACGTTGGTGATCGCGTCGGCCGGGAGCCGCGCGCCGCCGACGGCCGTGAGCTCCTGCGGGAAGGAACGGAAGGTGGCCACGCAGCGGCCCGCGTCGAACGCGCCCAGGGTGCGGGCCGGGTCCGTGAAGGAGCGGCGGTCCGCGAGCTGCCCGTCGGAGATGACCGGCGACCGGAGAAACCCGGTGTTCAGGGCTCGGGTCCAGTCGGACAGCTCGGCGTCGGTGATCGGGCGTACATCTATGGCCATACATCCACGTTAGGCAGCCGACCGCTCCACCCGCACCTGAATTTTCCCTGCTCAGAGAGGCTCGACGCGCGGCCGGAGCGCGCCAGGCTGCCGGAGCGCGTCAGGCGAGCAGGTCGTCCACCTGTGCCTCGCCCTCACGGTACCGGCGGGCGATCTCCGTACTGCAGTCGTCGGCGACCCGCTGAAGCTGCTGGCGGCGGCGGGAGACCTGCTGCTCGTAGCCGACCAGCCGCCCTATGCCGGTGTGCAGTTCGTCGTCCGTACGGGCGTCCAGGTCGGACAACTCGACCTCGGAGAGCATCTCGGCGGCGAGCCCCCGATACTCCGCGCTGTGCGGGGTGCCCAGGGTCACATGGCGGGCGGACGAGCGGTGCTGGGACGGGGTGTCCGCGAGGATCTCCGAGAGCCGGCCGACCACCGCGTCGGCGGCCGTGGCGCCGCGTACGTCCGGCGCCACCGGCAGATCGGGGCCCCTGCGCCGGGCCAGCTCGGCGCGCAGGATGTCGATCCGCCCCTGGAGCAGCCGCCGCACATAGCTGAGGTCGGCCTCGTTCTGCTGCGAGGTACGGCGCAGCTCCCGCAGCTCGGCCAGCCGCAGCGCGCCCAGGTCGGGCTGGGGCGCGGCGGGCAGCAGGTCGCCGGACCGCTGGGCGGGCGGCCGGGCCGAACCGACCCGCGCGGCACGTCCGGCCGCCGGTGCGGGACCGGTGGGCTGCCCGGCGGGCTGCCCGGTGCCGCTCGTAGTGCTGCTCATGGTGAACCGTCCCCTCGACCGGTGCGGCGGACCGCGCAGGCGCGTCGCCTGGGTGCATCGTGCCACCCCGGACGCCTGGCGGGTGCCGGACTGCACCCGAACGGCCGGTAAAAGACCCTTGGCATTACCTGGCGGATGGCGCCTTCGGGCTACCCCGCGGCGCTGTCGGCGACACACGGCATGATGGCGGCATGCGAGCAGTGGTACAGCGGGTGGACGGCGCGAGCGTCGTCGTGGACGGCGAGACGGTCGGCGAGATCAAGGGGGAGGGGCTGTGCGCTCTGGTGGGGGTGACGCATGAGGACACCAAGGAGAAGGCGGCCCAGCTCGCCCGGAAGCTGTGGTCGGTCCGGATGCTGGCCGACGAGAAGTCGTGCAGCGACATCGGCGCCCCGCTCCTGGTGATCAGCCAGTTCACGCTGTACGGCGACGCCCGCAAGGGCCGCCGCCCCACCTGGAACGCGGCGGCGCCGGGCGAGGCCGCCGAGCCGCTCGTCGACGAGGTGGTGGCGCGGCTGCGGGCCCTGGGCGCGACCGTGGCGACGGGCCGGTTCGGCGCGCAGATGCGCGTCTCGCTGACGAACGACGGCCCGTTCACGGTGCTCCTGGAAATCTGACGGGCCCGCACGCACGCCCTGCCGGACCCGGACCCGGACCCGAACCCCAGATCCCGGACCCCGGTCCCCGGTCCCCATCCCGGACGGTCCGGACCCCGGTCCACGCGTCCTAGGGTTCGACCACGGTCTCCTGGGCCGCCGCCGTGGTCCCCGCGAGGAGTTCCGCGTCCACCGGGACGTTGCGCTTGACCAGGGCCAGCGCGATCGGCCCCAGCTCGTGGTGGCGAGCGGAGGTCGTCACAAAGCCGATCTTGCGCCCGTCCGGTCCGTCCGCCGCCAACCGGATCTCGGTCCCGGATCCCGGCAGGTGCACCTCGCTCCCGTCCAGGTGCAGAAAGACCAGGCGGCGCGGCGGCTTGCCCAGGTTGTGCACGCGGGCGACCGTCTCCTGGCCGCGGTAGCAGCCCTTCTGGAGATGGACCGCGGAGCCGATCCAGCCCAGCTCGTGCGGGATCGTACGGTGGTCGGTCTCGAAGCCGAGGCGCGGCCGGTGGGCCTCGACGCGCAGGGCCTCGTACGCGAGGATGCCCGCGGCCGGACCATTGGCCTCGGCGTACGACGCGAGCTCGGCGCGCGGCAGGAAGAGGTCGCGGCCGTGGGCGGTCTCCCGTACGGCCACGCCGTCCGGCGCCGGGGCGATCGAACCGGCCGGGAGGTGCACGACCGCGAACGCGTCGGTCCGGTCGGCGACCTCCACCCGGTAGAAGAACTTCATCGACTCCAGGTACGCGATCAGCGCGTCCTGTGTGCCGGGCTCGACATGCGCCCAGGTCGTCTCGCCGTCGTCGACGAGATAGAGGGCGTGCTCGATGTGACCGTGCGCGGAGAGGATCAGCGCCTCGGTGGCCTGACCCGCGGGCAGCTCGCTGACATGCTGGGTGAGCAGCAGGTGCAGCCAGCTGAGCCGGTCGTCACCGCTGACGGTGACCACACCGCGGTGCGAGAGGTCGACCAGGCCGCTGCCGTCCGCGAGGGCGCGCTGCTCCCGGAACAGTTCGCCGTAGTGGGCGGCCACGCCCTCGTCCGAGCCTTCCGCCGGGACCGCGCCGGGCAGGGCCAGCAGGGGGCTGCGCTTCAAATGAGACTGCATATCCACCAACCCTACGACTCGGTAGGCGCGGTTTTTATTTCCCGGTCGTCCCGGTCGCCTCGGCGGCGCAGGCCTCGCACCGACCGAAGATGGCGAAGTGCTTCATATCGGTCTCGAAGCCGAAGGTGCCGCGCAGCTTGGCGATGAACTCCGTGGCGATCTCGACGTCGGCCTCGATGACGTTCGTACAGTCCCGGCAGACCAGATGGATGTGGTGGTGCCGGTCCGCGAGGTGGTACGTCGGCGCGCCGTGCCCGAGGTGCGCGTGGCTGACCAGCCCGAGCTCCTCAAGCAGCTCAAGCGTCCGGTAGACCGTGGAGATGTTGACCCCGGACGCGGTCTTGCGGACCTCGCCGAGGATGTCGTCCGGAGTCGCGTGCTCCAGCGCGTCGACCGCTTCGAGGACAAGCTGACGCTGAGGCGTCAGCCGGTAGCCGCGCCGCCGCAGATCGCTCTTCCAGTCGATGCTCACCACGGGGCCAGTGTAGAGGGCGCCCCAGGACGCCCCCTGGGTTCTTCAGCGCCCCTCAAGCGACGCGCATGCGGAGCAGACCTGCCGGGGAGCAGGCCTGCCGGGGAGCAGGCCTACTTGAAGAACGCGATCCCGTCGTCGGGCAGGTCGCCGAGGTCCTTCGCCCAGGACTGCACGTCCTCGGGGGTGACGACCTTCTTGAGCTGGGCCGACATATACGGGCGCAGCGGCACCTCGGGGGTCTGCTTCTCGCCGACCCACATCAGGTCGCCCTTGACGTAGCCGTACAGGCGCTTGCCGCCGCTGTACGGGCCGGAGGCGGCGGTGCGGGCGACCGCGTCGGTGGCCAGGTCGATCTGCGGCTTCTTGTCCGCCAGCTCGCCGTACCAGACCTCGACGACGCCGTCGTCGCGGACCATCACGACCTCGACCTTGCGCTCCTTGTCGATCCGCCAGAACCCGGACTCGGACTCCAGCGGCTTGACCTTGTTGCCCTCGGCGTCCAGCACCCAGGTGTGGGAGCGGTACTCCAGGAAGTCCCGGCCGTCGTGGCTGAAGGAGACCTCCTGCCCGAAGTTGCACTTCTCGGCGTCGGGGAAGTCAGAGACTCCCGCGCCCGCCCAGTCGCCCAGCAGGAAGGCGAGGGGGACGAGGTCCGGGTGGAGGTCGGACGGGATCTCGATCATGAGCAGCTCAGGCGATCTGTGTAGACGGTGGAGGTACGGCCCCGGAAAGGGGTCAGCGCTGGCCCTGGTACAGCTTCTTCACGGCCAGCGCGGTGAACCCGAGAACGCCGACGGCGACCAGGACAAGCAGAGCATCGAAGGTGGCGACAAGCACGGGTGCTCCTCGGTGAGCGGGGTGAACGGGACAGAGCCGGGCCCCAGCTTAGTCGCCGCGGCCCGTCGGCTCTCTGTGAGGTCAGCCGAGCAGCTGGTTCTGCAGGACGACCGTCTGGTGGAAGGGCACCCGCGGGGTGCTGCCCCGGCTGGACTGCACGATCAGCGCGAGCGTGTCACCGGCCGTGATGTACGCGTGCCGTACGTGCCGCTCGCCGCGCGGCACGGCCTCGTCGAACACATCACGCTCGGTCGAGCGCACGATCGCGTCCTCCGGGTACTCCTCGTCCAGCGGCGCCAGGTCATCCACTCCCGCCACCGGCAGGCCCGCGCTGGCGGCCCCGGCGAGCGCGTCCCGGTAGAACTGCCTCGCGATGCCTCCGGTATGGAAGCGCAGCAGGTACGTCCGCGACCGCGTACCGTCCGGCATGGTCCAGCCACGGGCCACGACGTGTATGAGCCCGGCATCGACCAGTCGCTGCCTCAGCTCGTCCCGGTCGTCTTCGGGGTAGGCCTCCAGGAAGCGCTCAACAGGCACCCTGTTGCCCGCACCCTCCTGCTTCCCGTCCTTCCCGTCCTTCCCGTCCTTTCCGGCGAGCTTCTCGTCCAGGGTGGCCCCATCCGGCGCCGGGATCAGCAGCCCGCCCAGGTCGGCGTAGTGGATCCCGCCCGGATTGTCCTCGGCGTACGGCTTCGGGGCACCGGGCGGCAGCTCGGGCTTGCGCAGCTCGGGGTACGCCCAGCGGCCGTCGCTGTGAGTGGAGAGGCCCGGCAGCTCGGTGCGCTCCCGCTCGGTGATCCCGTACGCCACCGCCGTGCCGGTGCAGGCGAAGACGAGGACCGCCGCGGTCCAGCGCACCACGGCGAACAGCGCCCTGCGGCCCTTGGCGGGCTGCGCGGCCGTCTGCTCGGTCATACGTACTCCCCCGGTGATGTCAGCAGGTCGAGCTGGTTGCTCACCAGCGTCGCGACCTTGTCGGTCTCCATAGGCCTGCGCCCGTACGCCCGCATGCTGACCTGGATGTCACCGTCGTAGGCGTTGCAGAGCATCATTTCGAGATGCGCGGACGCCTCCTCGGGCAGCAGGAAGCACTTGGCGTCAGGATGGCCGTCGATCTCGGGTCCGTCGACGAGGCCGAGCGCCTCGCCGATGTCGCGCTGGAGTCGCACCCAGTCGCGTAGGCCCTTCTCGTTCTCCATCCGGGTCAGCTGCGTCTCGGCCACGAACCAGCCGAACTTGGAACGATAGGTGCGGGCGGCCATGCCCTTGACCCGCAGCTCGTCCACGGCCTTCTGCTGGCGGTGGCGCTGTGCCGGGGGCAAGGTCCGCGCGCCTTCCTTGAGCAGGGCGACCGCCTGCTTCCGGGAGAGCACGAAATCGTTGCCGAACTCGTCGATGTCGGGCCCTGGGCGGTACCTCGGCGGCACCGGCAGCAGCTTGGCCGCAAGCCCCTTCGGAGCGGGCTGCTTGTCCTCGGTCTGTTTGGGGGGATCGGCCCAGACCTTGGTGGGTACGGTGCGGTCGGCCTCGGCCATCCTGCCCTGGGCCCACACTCCCCCGGCGCCGAGTGCGCACAGGGCCAGTCCCGCGGCGGCGGCGACGAGCCTGCGGCGGCACCTGCGCGCCTTCGGCGCCGGCGGGTCCTGCCGTTCGGGCTGCTCGGGCTGCTCGGGCTGCTCGGGCTGCTCGGTCACAGGCGCTCCAACTGCCGCTTGGCGAGGGACATCAGATCCTTCTCGGAGACCGGCCTCGTGTTGTCGACGGCGAAGATCTCCATGAAGACGTCGCCTCGCCTGGCAGCCGCCCACCCCTTGTACAGAGGCTCGTAACCAGGCTCCACGACCGGTTCATCGGCGAGATAGATCCGGCCGGTGCCGCTGCCGGGGATCGGCACACCGTCGTTGCCCGCGGAGTGCGGTTCCGACAGATCGGACAGCTGCTGTTTGGCGTACCCGGGCGTCATGGCGAATTCCTCATCGTGGAACTGGACGAGGTTGATCGTGACGTAGAGCTCTTCGCGCTCCTGCCATGACGTGGTGACGGCCCGGCGGAAGTCGCCCGCCGCCAGGGTCTCGAAGGCGTCATCGGGGTACTCGAAGTCCGTCGCGTACTCGGACAGGCTGAGCCAGCCGTGGGTGGTGAAGGAAGCCTCCACCCGCTGCGCTCCGCTCGGCTTCTTCAGCAGCAGCCTGCGCAGGTCCCCGTCCGTCTTGACGTGGCGGTGCTCGTTGATGCTCCGGGCGCTCGCGCCCTTGGCCGCGGGGACGGGCTTGTAGTCCCGTAGATCAGGCTGGGAGAGCGGCGGCAGCGGTGTCGGCTCGCGGTCGTACTGCACGACGTAACCGGCAACCGTGCCCGCGCCCGCGCCGAGCACCGCGGCGCAGGCGATCAGCAGCAGTGCGCGGCGCGTGCGGCCGCGACGACGTGGCCGGGCAGCGGCCGTGGGCTGCGCCTCGTGCCCCAGCCCCGGCTCGGGGTCGGGGCCGGGGCCGGGGTCGGGGTCGGGCTCGTGTTCGGGTTCGTGTTCGGGCTGTTTCTCGTGCTCCAAGGTCCCTCCATGAGAGTTGAAGCGCGGATTCCGATATCCGCGCGCCCTGGAGACCCTCTTGCGGCGGCATTGGTTGTACTGGGGGATGGTTACAGTTCGGTCTATGGCGAAGAAGCTCGTGATCAAGGTGACCGCTGGGGCCGACGCTCCCGAGCGGTGCTCGCAGGCCTTCACGGTGGCGGCCGTGGCCGCGGCCAGTGGGGTGGAGGTCTCGCTGTGGCTGACCGGTGAGTCGGCGTGGTTCGCGCTGCCGGGGCGGGCCGCGGAGTTCGAGCTGCCGCACGCCGCGCCGCTGCCGGATCTGCTGGCGTCGGTGCAGGCGGCCGGGCAGGTGACGCTGTGCACGCAGTGCGCGGCCCGCCGCGACATCACCGAGAAGGACGTGCTGGACGGGGTGCGGATCGCGGGGGCGCAGGTGTTCGTCAGCGAGGTGATGGGGGACGGGGTGCAGGCGCTCGTCTACTGAGGCGTCAGTTACTGAGGCGTCAGTCGGGGCCCGGACGCTTCTTGCCGTCCAGTTCGTCCCACCACGCGTCGGACTGCGGGTCTCCGGACGGGTCGTCCCACCAGCGGTCGTCCGGGCCGCGCCGGTTGGCGACGATCGCGGCGAGCGGCGCGAGGGCCATGGCGACCAGGCACATGGCGACGGCCGCGGGCACGGACCAGAGCCGCACGACGGCCGACCCCAGGACGAACAGCGCCAGACAGCTGCCCATCATGGCGAAGTACACACGCATCCGCCGTGCCAGCACACATCCAGCGTAGGCCGGGAAGAGGCGGAAAGAGCCGGAGGACCGCACCCGTCGTCCTGGTAAGCGTCCAACCCCCAGGGGTGCGGCCCTCCGGCCGTATAGCCGGCCGTCCGATGCGGCCTACGGCACTCAGACGGCGATGGCGACGTCCGCCAGACCGCCGTCCTGGGCGACGACCGTGCGGTCGGCGGTGCCGCCCGGCACCAGCGCGCGCACGGTCCAGGTGCCCTCGGCCGCGTAGAAGCGGAACTGCCCGGTCGCCGAGGTGGGCACCTCAGCGGTGAACTCGCCGGTCGAGTCCAGCAGGCGGACGTAGCCGGTCACCGGCTCGCCGTCCTTGGTCACCTGGCCCTGGATGGTGGTCTCGCCGGGCTTGATCGTCGCGGCGTCGGGGCCGCCGGCCTTCGCTCCACACATGTCAGTTCTCCAATTCGCCGAAGTTGGACCGAAGTCGGGGTCAGTTGTTGGCGCCGAGCTCGATCGGCACGCCGACCAGGGAGCCGTACTCGGTCCACGAGCCGTCGTAGTTCTTGACGTTCTCGACGTCGAGCAGCTCGTGCAGCACGAACCAGGTGAGCGCCGAGCGCTCACCGATGCGGCAGTAGGCGATGGTGTCCTTGGCGAGGTCGACCTGCTCGTCGGCGTACAGCTTCTTGAGCTCGTCGTCCGACTTGAAGGTGCCGTCGTCGTTGGCGTTCTTGGACCACGGGATGCTGCGGGCGCTCGGCACGTGGCCGGGGCGCTGCGACTGCTCCTGCGGCAGGTGGGCCGGGGCGAGGAGCTTGCCGCTGAACTCGTCGGGCGAGCGGACGTCGACGATGTTCTGGGTGCCGATCGCGGCGAGCACGTCGTCGCGGAAGGCCCGGATCGCGGTGTTCTGGGCCTTGGCCTTGTACTCGGTGGCCGGGCGCTGCGGGACCTCGCTGACCAGGTCGCGGGAGTCCAGCTCCCACTTCTTGCGGCCGCCGTCGAGGAGCTTCACGGAGTCGTGGCCGTAGAGCTTGAAGTACCAGTAGGCGTAGCTGGCGAACCAGTTGTTGTTGCCGCCGTAGAGGATGACCGTGTCGTCGTTGGCGATGCCGCGCTGCGAGAGCAGGGCCTCGAAACCGGCCTGGTCGACGAAGTCGCGGCGGACCGGGTCCTGGAGGTCCTGCTTCCAGTCGATCTTGACGGCGTTGCGGATGTGGTTCTTGTCGTACGCGGAGGTGTCCTCGTCGACCTCGACGATGACGACCTTCGGGTTGTCGAGGTTGGCCTCGACCCAGTCGGCGTCTACCAGGACGTCACTGCGGCTCATACTTTCTCTCTCCTCCGGGGCAGTTGCGGCGGGGCGGTACGCGAAGAGGTGTGCCGCCGCGGGCGTCCGCGGGTACGCGGGTATGCGGCATCGGCGGCGCACGGCACGAGGGGGGCGGCCCTGACCTGGCGGGGCGAGGTCGAAGGGCCCTGGGGAATACGGGGGCGGAAGCTCCCGCTCAGACGGCGCGACAGAGCATGGCGGCGACGCGGCACAGGTCTACTGCCCGCCGCTTCGTGAGGTCCGCCTGTCGCTGCTTCATGGGGTCGATCGTAGGGACGGAGCCGGGCCGTGTCACCGGCGTGTCGAATGGCGAGACGCGATCGTCCGCATTTCGGGACGGCTGACGGGTCGCGCCTGCTCCCGCGCGGCCGCCGTACGTCCCACGCGCCTCAGCCATCTACTGAGCGGACGTGCTCGTCTCGGATTCCGGACAGCCGCGGCGGGAGGCGGCGCGCAGGCGCTTCCCCGGCGCTGTCCGGCGCGGTCCCGGTACGACCCGGCGCGGTCCCGGTACGACCCGGCGCGCTACCCGGCCAGCCGCACCTGCGTGCCCGTCACCGAGATCGCCACGCCCTCCGGGGTGGCCTCGACCTTGTCGATCTCGATGCCCGACGGCAGCCGGTCGACCTGCTGCTGGAAGTCCGTGACCGCGCGGATCCGCGACTCGCCGACACCGGCGCCCAGCGCCTTGAGCTGCCCCAGCTCGCCGTCGAGCCCGCTCTTGTCCGCGTTGACCTTCACCACGCCGCCCTCGACCGCCACCCGGCTGAGCACCGTGGCCTTCCGGTCCACCGGCACCCCGAGCACACTGCCCTGGATGTCGACGGTGACCTCGATCTTCCCGTCGCCCCCGTCGGCGAGGCCGACCACCTTGGCGTTCACACCCGGCACCAGCTCGACCGGCTCGACCTGGGCGGCCTTCAGCAGCTCGCGGTACGCGATCAGGGCGGTGCCGGAGGCCCGGTTCGCGGTGGCGGAGCCGTAGTCGCCCGAGAACCGGACGCCGCGCATGGTGGCGTCCAGCTCCTCTATCCGGACCTTCTCGCCCTCGGCCGACGCGTCCAGGCCGTCGATCCGGACCCGCACCTCGTCGAACTCACCGCCCACGACCTGGGTCAGGAACGGGAACCCCTCGATCGAGACATCCGGCGTCCGGTCCAGGCCCTCGCTGGTCCGCAGCCTGTCCGCGGCCTTGTCCTCGGCGAATCCGACCAGCAGGCGATCGGCGGCCACGAAGATCCCCGCCAGGACCACGGTGATGATCAGGATGATTCGCAGTGCGCGCATGATGTCGGTGCCCCCACCTCAGCAGTCGTTCCTCGCGACCCTAAACGACATATCCCCCGCGACCTGCCGTCGCGGGGGATATGTCGACCAGCTGTGACACCCGGACGGTCAGGCGTCAGGCAGGCGGTCAGGCCACGACCCGGCCCAGCAGGTACACCGCGGGCGCGGCCAGGGCGAGCGGCAGCGCGACGCCCGCCGTCATGTGCACGAAGCGGGACGGGTAGTCGTAGCTGGCCGCCCGCAGCCCGACCAGCGCGCACACCCCGGCGCCGAGCCCGAGCAGCGCGCCCTGGGCGCCGATGTCGGTCAGCTGCCCGACGGCGATCCCGGCGCCCGCCGCCGCCAGCAGCGCCACCGCCACCGAGACCACACCGGGCAGCGGCAGCGCGCGGGCCACCACGGCGACCGCGACCGCGACCGAGCCCACCGAGACCGCGGCGGGCTCGGCCCCGAGGTGCCCGGCCGCCAGGATCGCCAGCGCCGCGGAGGCGACGGTCGCCATCAGGCCGTACATCCGCTCGTCCGCGCCCGCGTGGCTGCGCAGCTGGAGTACGAGCGTGAGCAGCACCCAGACCCCGAGGGTGCCGAGGATCGCGGCGGGTGCGTGCTCCCGGCCGACGCCGAGCAGGGCCGCGTCCGCGACGAGGCCGCCCAGGAAGGCGAGCGCGATGCCCTGGCGCGCGGGCCACATGCCGTTCAGCCGGAACCAGCCCGCCGCCGTGACGGCCTGCAACAGCACCAGCGGCACCAGCAGCCCGTACGGCCCGACCGCCGCGCCACCCGCGAGCAGCAGCCCCAGTACGGCGGTGAGCCCCGCGGGCTGGACGCCGGGCGGGATGATCGGCGAGCGGCCCTCGGCGCGGGCGCGCTGGGCGTCGGTGACGCGGGGGTTCCCGGTGACGGTCGCGGGCCCGTAGCCGGGCGCGTCAGGAGCCGCCGCGTGCGCCGGGGCGCCAGCCGCCTGCGGAACGTACGCCGACGGCTGGCCCTGGACGGGCGCTTCGGGCGGAAGCGGCCGCGAGAGCGGCGACACATACCCGTCAGCCCCCGGACCCAGCCCGTGGCCCAGCCCGTGGCCCAGCCCGTGGCCCTGCCCCTGCTCCGGCGCGCTCTGCGGCGGCAGATACGCCGTGTCCGCGGCCGTGGCGGGCGCCGGTGGCTGCGCCTGGGTCTCCCAGGTCTGCCCCTGCCAGGTCTGCGTGTGCTGCGGCGGCTCGTCGAGCGGCTGCTGCCCGGTGGGCCACCGCGTCTCAGACCACGGCTGATGCACATCGTCGTACGCCTGGGACGGCGAATACGGGTCGTACGGCTCATACGACTCATACGGCTCGTACGGCTCGTACGGCTGGTTACTCATCTCTCGCGGTCACCCTCCTGCGAACGGCGGGAGCACCTCGACCGTGCCGCCCTCGGCCAGCGGTACGGTCTCATGCGCGCGCGTGCCGACGGGGTCGCCGTCGACGAGGAACGAGCAGCGCAGCAGGACGCGCTCCAGCTCCCCGGAGTGTCGCAGCCGCGCGGCGTCCAGCGCGTCGGCCAGCGTCGCCGCGTCGTACGGCTCCTCTGCGACACCGGCGGCGGACTTGGCGGCGGCCCAGTAGCGGATCGTGCCGGTTGCCATCGCGGCGGCTCCTTTCGCTTACGTACCGCCTCCATGATGCGGCCTGCGCCGAGGCGCTCACGCCCGGCCCGCGGCCCAGCCGCCGATCCGCGCCAGGAGCGCGTCGTCGGCCGCGTGCTCGGCGTGGCCCATCTCCGGCTCAAGCCACAGCTCCGCGCCGCCGTCCGCCGCCGCGGACGCCAGCATCCGGGGGTGATCCAGCGGAAAGTACGGGTCGCGGCCGCCGTGCACGACCAGCAGCGGCGTCGGTGCGATCAGCGGCACCGCCGCGACCGGCGACAGCGGTACGGGGTCCCACGGGGCGCGCTGGATACGGGTGCCCAGCACATGGCGGCCGACCGCGCGGCCCAGCGGGCGGGTCACGACCCAGTGCAGCCGCCGCATCGGCGCCGTACCGCGGTAGTACCAACGGGCCGGGGCGCTCACCGAGACCACTCCATCGGTCCTATCGGGCGCACCCGCCACACCGTCCGCCCCTCCGCGTACCCCCGCGCGCCCCTCATGCGCCGCCCCGCTCCCGGAGCCGCCGCCCAGGGCCGCGTGCCGCAGCACCACGGAACCGCCCATCGAGAAGCCCACGGTCACCACGCGCGCGTGCCCGAACGAGCGCGCCCACCGCACGGCGGCCGCCAGGTCCAGCACCTCGCGGTCCCCGACCGTCGAGCGCCCACCGGACTTCCCGTGCCCCCGGAACGAGAACGTCACCACGGCCCCGTACCGCGCGAAGACCCCCGCGGCCCGCCGCACGTGCGGCCGCTCCAGGTGCCCCGTGAACCCGTGCGCGACCACGATCGCGGGGGCCTCGGGGCCGCCCGCGCCCGGCTCGTACCCGGCGTCGATCGCCACCCCGTCGGCGGTGCGCAAAGTCGCCCGCAAACCGTCGCGCAAAGTGCCCCGCGCCGCCCCCGGCGGGTCTCGCCGAGTGATCGGCCGCACAGAAGATCCTCCGATTCGCCCTGCCGCAGCGGAAGTCATGTGGGCTATTCTGCTTGGCGAAGGATCCGGGCAACGCAGCCCCCGGATCCTTTTGTGCTTTCCGGCAGGCTTGCGGGCTCACCGCCCGCCACCGGCCGGACAGCGGCGGCCCCAGGGCGCGGGACCGCCACCGCAGAACCCCAGCAGTGCCACATACGTCCTCGCAGGGACCGAGGAGGAACCGACGTCATGGGCGAGCGAAAACCGCACTACCCGAGTCCGATCCAGGCAGGTGGGCGGCGATGAGTTCTCTGCTGCTCCTCACCAACGCCCTCCAGCCGTCGACGGAGGTGCTCCCCGCACTCGGCCTGCTGCTGCACAACGTGCGGGTGGCCCCGGCCGAGGGCCCGGCGCTCGTCGACACTCCGGGCGCCGACGTGATCCTGATCGACGGCCGCCGCGACCTCCCCCAGGTCCGCAGCCTCTGCCAGCTGCTCCGCTCCACCGGCCCCGGCTGCCCGCTGATGCTGGTCGTCACCGAGGGCGGCCTCGCGGCGGTCACGGCCGACTGGGGCATCGACGACGTCCTGCTCGACACCGCGGGCCCGGCCGAGGTGGAGGCCCGGATCCGGCTGGCGATGGGCCGCCAGCAGCTGACCGGCGACGACTCCCCCATGGAGATCCGCAACGGCGACCTCTCGGTGGACGAGGCGACCTACAGCGCGAAGCTCAAGGGCCGGGTCCTGGACCTGACCTTCAAGGAGTTCGAGCTGCTCAAATACCTGGCCCAGCACCCCGGCCGGGTCTTCACCCGAGCCCAGCTGCTCCAGGAGGTCTGGGGCTACGACTACTTCGGCGGCACCCGTACGGTCGACGTCCACGTACGACGCCTGCGCGCGAAGCTCGGCCCGGAGCACGAGGCGCTCATCGGCACCGTACGCAACGTCGGCTATCGCTTCGTCACACCGGAGAAGACGGACCGGGGCACGGACGAGGCACAGACGAAGACCACACGCCCCAAGCCCCAGCGGAACGCGCCATCCGACACCACGACCGCCACCACCACCGAATCCGTTGATAACGATGCGACCGTGAGCCCTGCCAAGCGCTGACTCTGCCCGCGTAGACTCTCGCGCGTGGCCAAGGTGACTAGGGACGATGTGGCGCGACTGGCGGGTACGTCGACCGCGGTCGTCAGCTATGTCATCAACAACGGACCCCGGCCGGTCGCCCCGGCCACGCGCGAGCGGGTACTCGCCGCGATCAAGGATCTGGGCTACCGCCCGGACCGGGTCGCGCAGGCGATGGCGTCCCGCCGCACGGATCTCATAGGCATGATCGTGCCGGACGCACGGCAGCCGTTCTTCGCGGAGATGTCACACGCCGTGGAGCAGGCCGCCGCCGAGCGCGGAAAGATGGTCCTGGTCGGCAACTCCGACTATCTGCACGACCGCGAGGTCCACTACCTGCGCGCGTTCCTGGGCATGCGGGTGGCGGGCCTGATCCTGGTCAGCCAGGGGCTCTCGGCCCAGGCCGCCGCCGAGATCGACGCCTGGGACGCGCGCGTGGTCCTCCTGCACGAACGCCCCGAGGCCATGGACGACGTGGCCGTCGTCACCGACGACATCGGCGGCGCCCAGCTCGCCACCCGCCACCTGCTCGAACACGGCCACGCGTACGTCGCCTGTCTCGGCGGCACCGAGGACACCCCGCTGACCGGCGACCCGGTCACCGACCACGTCGAGGGCTGGCGCCGCGCCATGCAGGAGGCGGGCCGCTCCACCGACGGACGGCTGTTCCACGCCCCGTTCAACCGCTACGACGCCTACCGGCTGGCCCTCACCCTCCTCTCCGGCCCGGACCGCCCGCCCGCGATCTTCTGCGCCACGGACGACCAGGCCATCGGCGTCCTGCGGGCGGCCCGCGAGCTGCGCATCGACGTACCGGGCGACCTGGCGGTGGCGGGCTTCGACGACGTCAAGGAAGCCGGCCTCACCGACCCGCCGCTCACCACCGTGGCGTCCGACCGCCCGGCGATGGCCCGCGCCGCGGTCGACCTGGTCCTGGACGACGGCCTGCGCGTGGCGGGCTCCCGCCGCGAGCGCCTGCGCCAGTTCCCCTCCCGGCTGACCGTCCGCCGCTCCTGCGGCTGCGACTGACCGGCCTTCACACCGGACATACGCACTTCTGCCGGGCTTCTCAGTACACACTCAGACAGCTCTCAGACTCCCCCGCGAGGCTCTGAGACATGACCGAGACGCCCAGCAGCTTCCCGCCCCCGCCCGCCTACGCCCCGCCGCTTCCCTCCGAGCCGTCCCAGGCGCCCCAGCCGCCCCAGCGCCGCCGCGCCCGCCGCCCCGTGGCCCTGCTCGCCTCGGTCGCTCTGTTCGCCGCGGCGATCGGCGGCGGCACCGCGTACGCGGCACAGGAACTGTTCGGGAGCGCGAACCCCACCACCGGCTCAAGCACCAGCGTCGTACCGACCAGCCAGCGCGGCACGGTCAGCGGCGTGGCCGAGGCGGTCAGCCCCAGCATCGTGGAGATCAGCGCGGGCCAGGCGACGGGCTCCGGCGTGATCATCACATCCGACGGCGAGATCATCACCAACAACCACGTCATCTCGGGCGCGTCCACGATCACCGTCAGGACCGACGACGGCAAGAGCTACCAGGCCGACGTCGTGGGCACCGACAGCTCCAAGGACCTGGCCCTGATCAAGCTCAGGGACGCGTCCGGCCTCAAGGCCGCGACGCTGGGCGACTCCGACAACGTCAGGGTCGGCGACGAGGTGGTCGCGATCGGCTCCCCCGAGGGCCTGACCGGCACCGTCACCAGCGGCATCGTCTCCGCGCTCGACCGCGACGTCACGGTGTCCACGGACGGCGGGCAGCGCCAGCAGGACGACCGCTGGCCCTTCGAGTACGGGGGCGAACGGTTCAACGGTGACACCGGCACCTCCAAGACGACCTACAAGGCGCTCCAGACCGACGCGTCACTCAACCCCGGAAACTCCGGGGGCGCGCTGATCGACATGAACGGCAACATCATCGGCATCAACTCAGCGATGTACTCGCCCAGCGCGTCCACGAACTCGAACTCCGGCAGCGTAGGCCTCGGCTTCGCGATCCCCGTGAACACGGTCAAGTCCGACCTGGCAAAACTCCGAGGGAACTGAGGGCGCGGCCCACCCACCCCGCAGACGCGGACGTACGCCCACCCGCCCGCAGACGAAGGCGGGCGTACCCCCACCCGCCCGCAGCCGCCTACGGACGTGAGGGGGTGGGGTGGGGGGTGCGCGCGCAGCCTGGTGCTCAGCCCCCGGTCGCATGCTTTTCGACGAGGGGCCCACCTACGCTGGGGGCGAGCACGTACCCCCCACCCCACTCCCGCCCCACAGCGAACAGCACGCACAGCACGCACGCACCCCGAGAACGGGACACCGATGAACGCCGCCGCCGAAGCCGTCGCCCCGCAGCGCATTCTGATCGTCGACGACGAGCCCGCCGTCCGCGAGGCGCTCCAGCGCAGCCTCGCCTTCGAGGGCTACGCCACCGAGGTCGCCGCCGACGGCCTCGAAGCGCTCGACAAGGTCACCGCGTACGCCCCCGACCTGCTCGTCCTGGACATCCAGATGCCCCGCATGGACGGCCTGACCGCGGCCCGCCGACTCCGCGCCACCGGCTCCACCACGCCCATCCTCATGCTCACCGCGCGCGACACCGTAGGCGACCGGGTCACCGGCCTGGACGCGGGCGCCGACGACTATCTGGTGAAGCCGTTCGAGCTGGACGAACTGTTCGCCCGCGTCCGCGCCCTCCTCCGCCGCAGCTCCTACGCCGCGACAGCCAACACCAACGCCAACGCCACCACCGCCGACCAGGCCACCGCCGACGCCGACGCCGACGTACTGACCTTCGGGGACCTCCGCATGAACCTCGCCACCCGCGAGGTCGTACGCGGCACCCGTCCGGTCCAGCTGACCCGCACCGAGTTCACGCTCCTGGAGCTGTTCCTGGCGCACCCGCGCCAGGTGCTGACCCGCGCGCAAATCCTGAAGTCCGTCTGGGGCTTCGACTTCGAGCCGAGCTCCAACTCCCTGGACGTCTACGTCATGTACCTGCGCCGCAAGACGGAAGCAGGCGGCGAACCCCGCCTGGTCCACACCGTCCGAGGCGTGGGCTACGCACTCCGCACAGAAACCCCAGGCACCCCAGCCACCCCAGGCAGCCCAGCCGCCCCCGGCACCCCAGCCGCCCCAGGCGGCACCACGTGATCAAACGCTTCCGCGCCCTCCCCCTCCGCACCCGCCTCGCCCTCCTCGTAGCCACCGCGGTCGCCCTCGCCGTGGCGGCCGTCGCCGCGTCCAGCTGGCTGCTCACCCGACAGCAGTTGCGGAACGAACTCGACACGTCCCTGCACAGCATGAACGCCAGCCGCAGCTACCTCTCGGCGACGGTGACCGACTGCCAGGACCAGAGCCGCACCTCCCCCGGCACCGCCGCACCCAGCACCGCCTACGTCCAGGTCGTCCGCCCCGACGGCACCCGCTGCGTCGGACTCGGCTCCAAGGCGCTCCAGGTCCAGGAGTCCGACCTGGACGTAGCCCAGCAGCTGATCCCCGACACCCTGCACGACGGCCACACCGACGACGGCCAGAAGGTCCGCGTGCTGACCCGCCGGGACAGTACGACCGGCCTCACCGTGTCGATCGCCCGCCCCCTCTCGGAGATCGACGGCGCGCTGAACCAGCTGGCTCTGCTGCTCCTCACCGTCGCCGGGATCGGCGTACTCGGCGCGGGCGCGGCGGGCCTGTGGATCGCCCGCACCGGACTGCGCCCGGTCAACGACCTGACCGGCGCCGTCGAGCACATCGCCCGCACCCAGGACCTGACCGTCCGCATCCCCCTCGCCGGCGACAGCGACGACGAGATCGCCCGCCTGTCCCGCTCCTTCAACGCGATGACCTCCGCGCTGGCCTCGTCCCGCGACCTCCAGCAGCAGCTGATCGCGGACGCGGGCCACGAGCTCCGTACGCCCCTGACCTCCCTGCGCACCAACATCGACCTGCTGGCCCGCAGCGAGGAGACGGGCCGCGCCATCCCCCCGGACGACCGCAGGGCGCTGCTCGCCTCGGTCCGGGCCCAGATGACCGAACTGGCCTCGCTGATCACCGATCTCCAGGAGCTCTCCCGCCCCGAGGCGCCCGCCAGCGGCCGGGTCCAGGTCGTCGCCCTGCACGAGATCGCCGAGACGGCGTTGGAGCGCGCCCGCCTGCGCGCGGGCCCCGAGCTCACCCTGACCGCGGACCTCGCCCCGTGGTACGTACGGGCCGAGCCCCCGGCCCTGGAGCGCGCCCTGGTCAACCTCCTGGACAACGCGGTCAAGTTCAGCCCGCCGCACTCCACGGTCGACGTCACCCTCGGCCGCCGGGGCGAGCTCACGATCCGGGACCACGGTCCTGGCATCCCGCCGGACGAACTCCCGTACGTCTTCGACCGCTTCTGGCGCTCCCCGACCGCCCGCTCGCTGCCCGGCTCGGGCCTCGGCCTGTCCATCGTGGCCCGCACGGTCCAGGAGTGCGGCGGCCAGGTGACCCTCCGCGCGGCGCCCGGCGGCGGCACGGCGGCCGTGGTGACCCTCCCCGGCGCCCCCACGCCACCGCCGGACCTGCCCTAGGGCGTGTCTCTCCCCGAAACTCGCCCTAGCGCGACAGGGACTTCCGAGGCGAGTCGAGCCGACAGGCGTACTTGCCCGCCTCGTTGCTGGTGCGCGAGGCGCTCAGGGTGATCTTCCGGCTGCCCGAGGGGCCGACCGTCACCCGCCGGTTCCGGGTGGCGAGCGTCTCGGTCGCCAGCTTGGAGCTGGCGCTCGCGCTCACCTTGAAGGTCACCGCGAACGTGTAGACGAAGGCGTGCTCGGACGACGCGTTCTGGATGTCCACGTCGTAGGTGAACCGGACGACGGACCCCGAGCGGGAGGCGCTGCAGTTCGAGCCGACGACCTCACCGCTCGCGTTCGGGTTGAACGTGGGCCGGGCCGACTTGGTGGGCGGCGCGGGCGCTCCGGCGCCACCGGAGCTGCCACCGGAGCTGCCGCCGGAGACGCCGGACCCGCCGGAGCCGCCGCCGGTCACCCCGGAGTCGCCCCCGCTCGCGCCGCCGATGACGCGGTCCGGGTCCATGCTCGGCATCGGGATGCTGGGCATGGCCGAGGGGTCGATCTTCGGCGGCTTGCCGAGGCTTCCGGCACCGCCGAACGCCTTGTCCTCAGGGTTGTCGGTGCAGCCTGACAGCGTGACAGCGGCGGCCAAGGCCAGAGCTATGGCGCCGACGGCGCGACTGGTGCGCATATGTGTAGTCCCCCGATGTACTGGATTCCCGTACCTGCCTGATACGCGGTTACCGCGTTACGGCATCGCAGGCTACCGGACCCGCCCAAGTCTCCCGAGGGCCCGGCGAGCGTTGGTACCTTGAGCCACTGTCACATCACTTCATGCTTCATATTCGGGGGACCCATGAACCAGCCCTGGCAACCACAGCCACAGCAACCCCAGCCGTACGGCCAGCAGCCGCCGGGCCCGCCACCGCCGGGGTACGGCTACCCCGGCCCGCCGCAACCGCCCGTGCAGCAGCCGACGCAGCAGCCGATGCAGCCCGGCTACGCGTATCCCCAGCCCCAGGGCGGCTACCCCCAAGGCGGCTACCCGCAGGGCGGCTTCCAGCCGGGCTTCCCGCCGCCCGCGTCGGGCAACCCGGCCAAGGCCTTCTTCCTCGGCCTGCTCCTCTCGGTGATGGGCGCGCTGGTCTTCGGCGGCATCCTGGTCGCCAGCTATGAGGACCTGTCGAAGACGGGTCTCAAGCTCGCCTACGGGGTGTTCGCGCTCGTGATCGGCGTGGCTGTCGGCGCGGTGGCGGGCAAGGCGGGCGGCAAGTCACCCGCCACGTTCCTCTTCGCCGCGCTGCTGGCCATGGCCGCCACGTTCTTCGGCTACACCAACGGCGTCGTGTTCATCCTGCTCGACGCGGCCAACTCGGACGTCGTGGCGGACATGCTGGAGGACAAGCCCTTCTTCCCGGCCGAATCCTGGTGGGAGGGCAACCTGGAGGAGGCCGTCGCACTGCTCGGCCTGGCCCTCGCCGCGGGCGCCGCCTGCGGCGCCGCGGCGGCCACGAGCAAGCGCCGACTCTGACGTAAACACCGGCCCTGGCACACCACGAAGCGGGTAGGGCGGCCGGACAGAAGCCGCGCCGCCCTACGAGTCAGCGATGTTCACCATCCACGTGACGCCGAACTGGTCCGTGCACATGCCGAAGACATCGCCCCACATCTGCTTTTCCAGCGGGACCGAGACCGTGGCCCCGGCGCACAGCCGCTCCCAGTAGCCGCGCAGCTCGTCCGCGTCCTCGCCGCTCACGCTCACCGAGACGTCGTTTCCGGGCTTGTGCTCCATTCCGGGCGGGACGTCGGAGCCCATCAGCGTGAAGCCGCCGTCCGTCTCCAGCATGGAGTGCATGATCTTGTCGGCGACGGGCCCGGCCTCCTTCTCGCCGAAGTCGCCGTAGGTGTTCGTGGTCAGGGTGCCGCCGAAAACGCCCCGGTAGAACTCCATCGCCTGCCGGGCGTCGCCGTCGAAGCTGAGGTACGGATTAAGACGAGAAGGCACAAGACCACCCCTTTCGTGATGAACCGTCAGTTCCGGGCAGGCTAGGGCCTGCCCGGCGGATCATGCCTGGGACGCGGTGGTCTGGCACGCACATCTGCGGCGTTGTCGTCGGTTGCCAACGCTCCGCGTTGTCGCCCTCCTCCGCCTTGCAGCTGCACGCACCAGACCACCGCTCACCAGCAGCGAAAGCGCACCGCCAGGCAAGAGGCGGCCTGATCCGCCGGACAGACCCTAGCCGAGCGCCTTCAGAACGAGCGGCCGGACGCGCCAAGGGCCCGGAGCAGGTCGTCGACGAGCTCCGCGTCCCGGTCCTGGGTGAGTCGCCCGCGCGCGGCGTCAGGGGGCAGCCAGAGCAGCCGGGACACCTCGCTGTTCGGCTCGAAGACGCCGCCGGTGGCCTCGGCGGCCCAGTAGCGGACCTCCTTGGGGCGGCCCTCCACCTCGTAGTGGGCGCTCAGGAGTTCCGGTCCCGGCTCGCAGGTCATGCCGGTCTCTTCGCGCACCTCGCGCACCGCTCCGTCACGGGCGCTCTCGCCGCGCTTGAGCTTGCCCTTGGGGTGCGACCAGTCGCCGTACTTCGGCCGGAACACCAGGCAGATCTCCAGCCCGTCGCCGGACTCCGCGCGCCGCCACAGCACACACCCTCCGGCCAGGATCGCGCCACCGCTCGCGCCGCCGTTCACGGCGCACCCACCGCCGACCCCGCACCCTGCCCGGTGCCCACATGCGGCCCAGCGCCCGCCCCCAGCCACGCCCGCTGGAAGGCGTACCGCGCGGCTTCCACCTCGTGCCGCTGGTCCGCGTGCAGCACGCCGAGTGCGTACGCGGTCGTCGGCGCGATCCGCGGCGTACGGGCGGCCGAAGCGGCGGCGTGCGCGGCCCCGGCGGCGTCCCGGTGCCGGTCCAGGGCCTCGCCCGCGCTGAGCAGGCGTACGCCGCCCGGCTCCGGCGCGCGGGCGGCAGCGGCGGCGTCGGCGGCGAGGGCCTCTCGGGCGTACCGGTGCAGTCGCAGCAGCAGGCGGACCTGGTGCCAGGGCGCGTCCTGCGCCTGCGGGGCCTCGTCGGGCGCGAGGCCGTGGGTGAGGGCCTCGGCGTTGTACGGGTGCCCGGCGCGGACCAGCGGCAGCGCGGCGACGGCCTCGTTCAGGCGGGCCTGGACGTCGGCGGCGAACGGGGTGAGCTGGTGGGCGGCCGCCTCCTTGCGCAGCGGCACCTCGCTGGCCAGCACGGCGACCCCGTCCGCGACGGCGTGGAAGCGGGAGCTGCCCAGGGCCCCCAGGGCCGCGGAGTGCGCGCGGGTCCTGGCGAGCGTGAGCTGGCGTTCAAGCAGCGCGCCCGCCTTGGCCGCGCCCACCGTGAGCTGCCCCTTAGCAGCCCCAGCCCCCGCACCAGCCCCAGCCCCCGCACCGGCTCCGCCCTCAGCCCCGCCCGCGGCTCCGGACGGCACGACGCCGCCCCGCGCCCCGTCGCCCGCCTGCACCGGGAACGCCGCCGCCCCCGACAGCCGGTGCAGCGCCGCGAGCAGCCGCTCCAGCCGGGCCGCGTACCCGTGCTCGCGGCCCAGCGTCCCCGACAGCCAGGTCAGTTCCGTACGCAGCTGGTCCGACCACTCCGCGTCGAGCAGCGGCCGGAACGTGTGCAGGCTGCCGCCGATCCGGCGCGCGGCACGGCGCAGGGCGCGCGCGGACTCGGCGGCGTCCTCCGTGCCGCTCTCGCGGTGCTGCCGCAGCGCGCGCAGGAACTCCGTCGCCTGCTCCCGCAGATAGCGGGCGAGCACATCGCCCGACGACACCGTGTCCGACGACACCGCGCCCGACGGCACATCGCCCCCCGTCGCGGGCGCGTGAGCAGCGGTACGGTCAGGGTTTCGCTGAGCCACGCCGGCGCCTCCGGGCGTCAATGAGCATCTCCTGTACGTTGCGCAGGGGTTGGCCGTCCGGGTCGGTCGCGTGCCGGGTCCAGTCGCCGTCCGGGCCGAGGTGCCAGGAGGCGGTGGCGTCCGACATCCCGGTTTCCAGGAGCCGGTTGAGCGCGGCACGGTGCGCCGGGTCCTGGACCCGCACCAGCGCCTCGATCCGCCGGTCCAGGTTGCGGTGCATCATGTCGGCGCTGCCGAGCCACACCTCGGGCTCCCCGCCGTTGCCGAAGACAAACACCCGCGAGTGTTCGAGGAAGCGGCCGAGCACCGACCTGACCTGGATGTTCTCGGACAGTCCGACGACTCCGGGCCGTACGGCGCAGATGCCGCGCACCCACACGCCGACCGGCACGCCCGCCTGGGACGCGCGGTAGAGCGCGTCGATGACGGCCTCGTCGACCATCGAGTTGACCTTGATGCGGACAGAGGCGGGGCGGCCCGCCCGGTGGTGCTCGATCTCCTTGTGGATCCGGGCGACCAGCCCGTCCCGCAGCGACTTGGGAGCGACCAGCAGCCGCCGGTAGGTCTCCCGCCGCGAGTACCCGGACAGCCGGTTGAAGAGGTCCGACAGGTCCGCTCCGACCTGCTGGTCGGCGGTGAGCAGCCCCAGGTCCTCGTACAGCCTGGCGGTCTTGGGGTGGTAGTTGCCGGTGCCCACGTGCGAGTAGCGCCGCAGCGTCTCGCCCTCCTGGCGTACGACGAGCGACAGCTTGCAGTGGGTCTTCAGGCCGACGAGGCCGTAGACCACATGGCAGCCCGCCTCCTCCAGCTTCCGCGCCCACTTGATGTTGGCCTGCTCGTCGAAGCGGGCCTTGATCTCGACCAGGACGAGGACCTGTTTGCCGGACTCGGCGGCGTCTATCAGCGCGTCCACGATCGGCGAGTCGCCGCTGGTCCGGTACAGCGTCTGCTTGATCGCCAGGACGTCCGGGTCGGCGGCGGCCTGTTCCAGGAAGGCCTGCACGGAGGTCGAGAAGCTGTCGTACGGGTGGTGCAGCAGGACGTCGCGCTCGCGCAGGGCGGCGAAGATGTCGGGCGCGGACGCCGACTCGACCTCGGCGAGGTCGCGGTGGGTGCCCGCGACGAACTTCGGGTACTTCAGCTCGGGCCGGTCCAGGCTGGAAACCCCGAACAGGCCGGTGAGGTCCAGCGGGCCCGGCAGCGGGTAGACCTCGGCCTCGGAGATCTTCAGCTCGCGGATCAGCAGGTCCAGGACGTACTGGTCGATGGACTCCTCGACCTCCAGGCGCACCGGCGGACCGAAGCGGCGGCGCATGAGCTCCTTCTCCAGGGCCTGGAGCAGGTTCTCGGCGTCGTCCTCCTCGACCTCCAGGTCCTCGTTCCTGGTGACCCGGAACATGTGGTGGGCGAGCACCTCCATGCCGGGAAACAGCTCCTCCAGGTGCGCCGGGGCGGCGATCACGTCCTCGATGGGGACATAGCGGCCGGGCGACGCCTCAAGGAAACGGTTCAGCAGCGGCGGCACCTTGACCCGCGCGAAATGCTGGTGCCCGGTGACCGGGTTGCGTACGACGACGGCCAGGTTGAGCGAGAGCCCCGAGATATACGGGAAGGGGTGCGCGGGGTCCACGGCCAGCGGGGTCAGCACGGGGAAGATCCGCTGCCGGAACAGGGTGAACAGGCGGGCCTGCTCCTTCTCGCTGAGGTCGGGCCAGCGCACGATCTCGATGCCCTCGTCGGCGAGCGCGGGCGCCACGTCCTCCTGGAAGCAGGCCGCGTGCCGGGCCATGAGCTCGCGGGTGCGGGTCCAGATCAGGTCCAGGACCTCGCGCGGCTGGAGCCCTGAGGCCGAACGGGTGGCGACGCCGGTCGCGATCCGCCGTTTCAGGCCCGCGACGCGGACCATGAAGAACTCGTCCAGGTTGCTCGCGAAGATCGCCAGGAAGTTGGCGCGCTCCAGGAGCGGGGTCGTCGGGTCCTCGGCCAGTTCGAGTACCCGCTCGTTGAACCCCAGCCAGCTGCGCTCCCGGTCCAGGAAGCGGCCCTGCGGCAGCTCCGCCCCGTCGCCGTCGTCGTGCTCCTCGTACACGTCCAGGTCCGAGTCGAGGTCGGGCTCCAGGTCGGACACCGCGGCCGCCACGGTGTGCGGGCGGTGCGCGGCTATGGAGCCGACGGACGGCTGGGGGTGCTGGACCGCGTTCGGCCCTGCGGTGCGGGCGGCCTGGGCGCGGGCGGTGGTCTGGGCGGGGGCGGTGGCCTGGACGCGGGCTTCGGCGGAGGGCTGGCTCATAGGTCCATTCTTCCGCGTCCCACCCGTCGCGGGCGCGCCGACGAGCGTCGGCCGGGGGTGTGCCTCCGGGGTCGGCGGGGGCTCGGGCGCGTCGGGCTGCATGACGCGAGCGTCGCAAGGCCGTCTGAATCACCGGTTACGACGACATGACATACGGGAGCCCAGCGGGCGGCCCTCAGACCTCACACGCGCCTCGCACGGACCCCGCCCCCCCGCGGACCCCACCGGCTGGGCCCCGAGGGGCCCCGTCACGTCTCCGTGCGGTACATCAGGTCCGTCTCGTGGGTGACGAAGCCGAGGCGTTCGTAGACCGACACCGCCGCCTTGTTGTCCGCGTCGACGTACAGCATCGCGGTGGGCAGCCCCTGCCCCGCCAGGTGCCGCAGGCCGATCGCGGTGAGCGCGCGGCCCAGGCCGCCGCCCTGCGCGCCGGGCCGCACCCCGACGACGTACACCTCACCGAGCCGCTCCGGCGCGTGCGTCTTGGTCCAGTGGAAGCCGAGCAGCTCGCCGTCCGACTCGCGTACGGCGAGGAAGAACCCGGCCGGGTCGAACCACGGCTCGGCCTTGCGGTCGTCCAGGTCGCGCTGGGTGAGCGAGCCCTGTTCCGGGTGGTGGGCGAACGCCTCGGCGTTGGCGGCCAGCCAGGCCGCGTCGTCCTGCCCCGGCACGAAGGTGCGTACGGCGACGCCCGGCGGCAGCACCGGCTCGGCGAGCGGCGGCGCGTCGGAGCCCAGCGGCCGCCGCATCTGGCGCAGTTCGCGGAACAGCGTGAGCCCGAGCACCTGGGCCAGGTGCCGCGCCGACGCGTGGCCGCCGTGCGCCCACACCCGCAGCCGCTTGCCCGACACGGCCAGCAGGGCGGTGCCGAGCGCCCGGCCGTGTCCGTGCCCGCGCCGCGCGGGGTGCACCACAAGCTCACCGGCGGGGGCCTCCACCGGGTCGGTGTCCTCCAGTTGGGCGTACCCGAGCAGCTCGTCGCCGACGTACAGGAGCAGGTGTCGCACTCCGTCGCGGCGGCCGCCGCGCAGCTGCAGCCGTCCCTGTTCGGAGACGGCCTGCTGCCCGTCGGTGCGGGCGGCTTCGGCGATCAGGGCGAGTACGGCGTCGGCCTGTTCGGGGCTGAGCGCGTCGAGGGTCTGGATGGACCGCTGGGGCACGGCGGCGGCTGCGTCTGTCATGCCCTTGAGCGTAAAGCCCAGGGCCCGCCAAGGGGACGGACCCCGACAAATCATGAGCGAGGCCGTCCCCAGGTCCCGTCCAGTCCTGTCCAGCAACCTCCTCGTAACCCGTTACCCCCTGTTGCGCTACGCGCGTTGACCATAGGCTGCGCCTCACTAACAGCACCATCAGACGATCGTCTCGCTGTCCACTGAGGGGAACTGATGTCAGCGACACCACAACGGCGCCGGATCGGCGGCCGATTGCTCGCCGCCACCGTGGCGCTCGCCGCCGCCACCGGAGTCATGACGGCGGCGGCGCCCGCCGGAGCCCACCCGGACGGCGGGCACGGCGGACACGGCGGACACAAGGGCGGCGGCAAGAAGCACGGCCGCACGGTCGACGTCCAGCTGCTGTCGTTCAACGACTTCCACGGCAACCTGGAGCCGCCCTCCGGCTCGTCGGGCCGTGTGACGCACCAGCACGAGGACGGCACCGAGGAGCAGATCGAGGCGGGCGGCGTCGAGTACCTGGCGACGTCGCTGCGCGAGGCCCGCGAGGGCGAGCGCTACAGCGTCACGGCCGCGGCCGGTGACCTGGTCGGCGCCAGCCCCCTGATCTCGGGGCTCTTCCACGACGAGCCGACCGTCGAGGCGATGAACAAGCTCGGCCTGGACGTGGCCGGGGTCGGCAACCACGAGTTCGACGAGGGCCTCACCGAGCTGAAGCGCCTCCAGAAGGGCGGCTGCCACCCCGAGGACGGCTGCTTCGAGGAGGGCAAGACCTTCGGCGGCGCCGACTTCCCCTACCTCGCCGCCAACGTCACGGACGAGAAGACCGGCAAGCCGGTCCTCAAGCCGTACACCGTCTGGAAGCACCGCGGCGTCCGGATCGGCTTCATCGGCGTGACCCTGGAGGGCACCCCGGACATCGTCTCGGCCGAGGGCATCAAGGGCCTGAAGTTCCACGACGAGGTCGAGACGATCAACAAGTACACCAAGGAGCTGGAGCGCAAGGGCGTGAAGTCCGTCGTCGCGCTCATCCACGAGGGCGGCTACCCGGCGAGCTCCGCGTACAACTACGACTGCGACAGCCCCGGGGCCGGCGACGGGATCTCCGGGCCGATCACGGACATCGCCGAGAACCTCTCGCCGCAGGTGGACGCCATCGTCACCGGCCACACCCACCGGGCGTACGCGTGCACCATCCCGGACCCGGCGGGCAACCCGCGTACGGTCACCTCGGCCGCGTCCTTCGGGCGTCTCTACACCGACACCACCCTCACGTACGACCGCAGGACCAAGGACATCGTGCGCACCAGCGTCGAGTCCGCGAACCATGTGGTGCGCCGGGACCAGCCCAAGGCCGCCGACATGACCTCGCTGATCGACCGCTGGAACGCGCTGGCCGAGCCGATCGCGAACCGCCCCATCGGCCATATCTCGGAGGACATCCTGGGCCGCGGCGCGAACGCCCCCGAGTCCCCGCTCGGCGACCTGATCGCGGACGCGCAGCTCACTCACGCCAGGACCCTCGAAGACGATGTCGACCTGGCCCTGATGAACCCCGGCGGCATCCGCTCCGACCTGGTCTTCGCGGCGAGCGGCGGCGAGGGCGACGGCGCGGTGACCTACGGCGAGGCGTACACCGTCCAGCCCTTCAGCAACACCGTGAACCTGGTCGACCTGACCGGCGCGCAGCTGGTCACGGCCCTGCGGCAGCAGGTCAGCGGCCAGAACGAGGAGTCCCCGAAGATCCTCCAGGTCTCCGACGGCTTCACGTACACGCTGGACCTGACGAAGACGGGCGCGGACCGGGTCGTCACGGACTCCATCCGCCTGAACGGCGAGCCGCTCGACGCGTCCGCCACCTACCGGGTCGCGATGAACTCGTTCCTCGCGGGCGGCGGCGACGGCTTCACCGAGCTGGGCGAGGGCACTGACGTCCTGGTGGGCGGCGACGACCTGGCGGCCTTCGAGACGTACCTGACGGAGAACTCCTCTCAGTCGTCCCCGATCGCCCCGCCGAAGGCGGACCGCATCACGGTCGTGCAGTAAGCAGGAGCGGCACGACGAGCACCCTGAAGCGGGGGCGGCGGGCAGCGAGCCCGCCGCCCCCGCTTTCGTGTGCGCACGATCCCGTATCGCGCACGATCCCGTACCGCGCGCGCTTCCGTGTGCGCGCACCCCCCACCGAACGTAACCTTCCCGTGACCTAACCACACCGCCCTCGCAGGTTCACCTCCCGTTCACTCTCGACGGTCGGCCGCTTCACCTCTCCTGCCTAATTTCGGACTCACACGGTGCGTGTCGCGGCCGAACCGGCCACGTCGCCACCCCGAGATGGACCGGGCCACCTGGCCGAACCTCTTCGCACGCCGCCACCGACGGCGGCTCCTGGAAGGAACACCCGAAAGTGAAGCTTCAGCGCATGAACCGGCGGGCCATCACCCTCGGTGCTCTCGCCGTCTCCGGCGCCCTGGCCCTCACGGCGTGCGGCTCCGACGACACGAGCGGCGGCGGCGGTGACGGCGGCACCAAGACCGCCGCCAACTCCAACATCAAGTGCGACGACGCCAAGGGCGACATCAAGGCGTCCGGGTCGTCCGCGCAGAAGAACGCGATCGACGCGTGGATCAAGGAGTACGCGGCCTCCTGCAAGGACGCCCGCATCAACTACAACCCGACCGGCTCGGGCGCGGGCATCACCGCGTTCCTCCAGGGCCAGACCGCCTTCGCGGGCTCCGACTCGGCCCTGGACGCGGACGAGATCGAGCAGTCCAAGAAGGTCTGCAAGGACAGCCAGGCCGTCAACCTCCCGATGGTCGGCGGCCCGATCGCGGTCGGCTACAACCTGCCGGGCGTGGACGACCTCGTCCTGGACGCCAAGACCCTGGCCGACATCTTCAACGACAAGATCAAGACCTGGGACGACCCGGCGATCAAGAAGCTGAACCCGGAAGCCAAGCTCCCGAGCACCAAGGTCCAGTCCTTCCACCGCTCGGACGACTCCGGCACCACGGACAACTTCACCACGTACCTGAACACCGCCGCCCCCAAGGCCTGGCCCTACGAGCCCGCGAAGGCCTGGGCGGGCAAGGGCGGCCAGTCCGCGCAGGGCTCCTCCGGTCTGGCCGGGCAGGTCAAGCAGGTCGAGGGCGCGATCACGTACTTCGAGCTGTCCTACGCCTCCGCTGACGACATCCCCACGGTGAAGCTGGACACCGGCGCATCCGAGCCGGTCGAGGCCACCGTCGACAACGCCTCTGCGGCCATCGCCGCGGGCAAGATCGTCGGCAAGGGCAACGACCTCGCCATGGAGCTGGACTACGCGACCAAGGCCGACGGCGCCTACCCGATCGTCCTGGTGACGTACGAGATCGCCTGCGAGAAGGGCAACAAGCCCGAGACCCTCGGCGCGACCAAGTCCTTCCTGACCTACCTGGCCAGCGAAGAAGGCCAGGACGTCCTGAAGAAGAACGACTACGCCCCGATCCCGACCGAGATCGCCACCAAGGTCCGCGAGACCGTCGCGAACCTGAGCTGATCCCCGGTGCGGCCGGTCCCCACAGCGGACCGGCCGCACCATCCGGTGCACCGCCAGCGCCTGGAGCCTCCCACCGGAGCGCTCCGCAGACCGGAGATCCCCCATGGATATATCCACCACCAAAGCAGCACCTCCCCCAACCGAACCAGCCGACGCGCCCACGCCCACGGGCGAGCGCCAGCGCGGCGGCAAGAGCGCCACCCGCCCCGGTGACCGGGTCTTCCTCGGACTCTCCCGAGGCTCCGGCATCGCGCTGCTGACGATCATGGCCGCCATCGCGGCCTTCCTGACCTACCGCACGGTCCTCGCGCTGTCCGACAACTCGGGCAACTTCTTCACCACCTTCGAGTGGGACACGAACGGGTTCGACCCCAAGTTCGGCATCCCGGTCCTGGTGTTCGGCACCATCGTGAGCTCGATCATCGCCCTGGTGATCGCCGTGCCGATCGCCGTCGCGATCGCGCTGTTCATCTCCCACTACGCGCCGCGCAAGCTCTCCGGACCGATCGCCTACGTGATCGACCTGCTGGCCGCCGTGCCGTCCATCGTGTACGGCCTGTGGGGCGCCCTCGTCGTCGCCCCGCACCTGACCGGCCTCTACAGCTGGCTGGACGACTACTTCGGCTGGACCGGGATCTTCGAGTACCAGGGCGGCGCCCCGCGCTCCCTGATGACCGTCGGCATCCTGCTCGCGATCATGATCCTCCCGATCATCACCAACGTGAGCCGCGAGGTCTTCCTCCAGGCCCCGAAGATGCACGAGGAGGCCGCGCTCGCGCTCGGCGCGACCCGCTGGGAGGTCATCCGCATGTCGGTGCTGCCCTTCGGCCGCTCGGGCGTCATCTCCGCCTCGATGCTGGGCCTGGGCCGCGCGCTCGGCGAGACGATCGCCGTCGCCACCGTGCTCTCCCCGAGCTTCCTGATCAACGCCTCGCTGCTCGATCCGGGCGGCGGCACCTTCGCCCAGAACATCGCCAGCAAGTTCAACGAGGCGAACGAGTTCGGCCGGGACGCCCTGATCGCCTCCGGCCTGGTGCTCTTCGTCATCACCCTGCTGGTCAACGGCTCGGCACGGCTGATCATCGCCCGCCGCAAGGAGTACTCGGGGGCCAACGCATGAGCACCGACGTCAAGACCGCCCCCACCGCTCCCGGCGCCCCCAGCGGCCCCAGCGCCCTCAGCGCGGCCCGCCTGCCCCGCTGGACGCCGCTCGTGGTCGCGCTCGGCTCCGCCGCGACCGCCGTCGCCATCGGCATCACGGCCGACCTGCACAGCCGACTCCAGTGGGGCCTGATCGCCGCACTGATCTTCGTCGTCGCCTCGTACGCCATCGCGTCGCGGGTCGAGGGCAAGCGCCAGGCCAAGGACCGCCTCGCCACCTCGCTGGTGTGGGTCGCCTTCCTGCTGGCGACGATCCCGCTGGCCTCGCTCCTGTGGGAGACGCTCGCCCGCGGCTCCAAGGTCTTCGACCTGTACTTCCTGACCCACTCCATGGGCACCCTGGGCGACCGCGAGGTCGGCGGCGGCGTCTACCACGCCCTGCTCGGCACCCTCCAGCAGGTCGCGCTGGCCTCGCTGATCGCCGTGCCGATCGGTCTGCTGACCGCGATCTACCTCGTCGAGTACGGCCAGGGGAAGCTCGCCAAGACCGTCACCTTCTTCGTGGACGTGATGACGGGCATCCCGTCGATCGTCGCCGGTCTGTTCGTCCTCACCTTCTGGATCCTGATCCTGGGCTTCGACTTCTCCGGCTGGGCGGGCGCCATGGCGCTGTCGATCCTGATGATGCCGGTGGTCGTCCGCTCCACCGAGGAGATGCTCAAGCTCGTGCCGAACGAGCTGCGCGAGGCGTCGCTCGCCCTCGGCGTGCCGAAGTGGCGGACCATCCTCAAGGTGGTCCTGCCGACCTCCGTCGGCGGCATCACTACGGGCGTCATGCTCGCGGTGGCCCGGATCACCGGCGAGACGGCCCCCGTGCTGCTCGTCGTGTGGGGCACGAACTTCATCAACACGAACCCGTTCGACGGCGCCCAGTCCTCGCTGCCCCTGTACATCTACCAGCAGTACGCGGCCGGGAACTCGGCCTCGTACGACCGCGCCTGGGCGGCGGCGCTGACCCTCATCGGGTTCGTCATGATCCTCAACCTGGTGGCCCGCGGCATCGCCCGCTGGAAGGCCCCGAAGACCGGTCGCTGACGCGACCAAGCAGCGACCCGAAAGAAGCAGTGATCCACATGGCCAAGCGAATCGACGTCAGCGGCCTGAACGCCTACTACGGCTCCCACCTGGCCATCGAGGACATCTCGATGACCGTGGAGCCCCGCTCCGTGACCGCCTTCATCGGCCCGTCCGGCTGCGGCAAGTCCACCTTCCTGCGCACCCTCAACCGCATGCACGAGGTCACCCCCTCCGGCCGTGTCGAGGGCAAGGTCCTGCTCGACGGCGAGGACCTGTACGGCTCCGGGGTCGACCCGGTCAACGTACGGCGCACCGTCGGCATGGTGTTCCAGCGCCCGAACCCGTTCCCCACCATGTCGATCTTCGACAACGTGGCGGCGGGCCTGCGCCTGAACGGCTCGCACAAGAAGAGCGAGCTGGACGACATCGTCGAGAAGTCCCTCAAGGGCGCCAACCTCTGGAACGAGGTCAAGGACCGCCTGAACAAGCCGGGCTCCGGCCTCTCCGGCGGCCAGCAGCAGCGCCTGTGCATCGCCCGCGCGATCGCGGTCGAGCCGCAGGTCCTGCTCATGGACGAGCCCTGCTCGGCGCTCGACCCGATCTCGACCCTCGCCATCGAGGACCTGATCGGCGAGCTCAAGGAGCGCTTCACGATCGTCATCGTGACGCACAACATGCAGCAGGCGGCCCGCGTCTCGGACCGCACCGCGTTCTTCAACCTCGCGGCGATCGGCCAGCCCGGCAAGCTCATCGAGATCGACGAGACCGAGCGGATCTTCTCCAACCCGTCGGTCCAGGCGACCGAGGACTACATCTCGGGCCGCTTCGGCTGAGCCCCCGTGTGCCGAGCCGCCCCGCGCGGCTCCCCGTACCGCCCTCACGGTGCTGCATGGCGGTGCCACCGTGAAGGCCAAGGGCCCGCCCCCTCACACGAGGGGGCGGGCCCATTTCCGTACTGTTTCCGTACCGCCGTTCCGTGCCTAGAGGAACGCGAAGTTCACGACCCAGAAGCTGAGCGCCGCGACCAACGCGGCCGCCGGCATGGTGATGAACCAGCCCATGACGATGTTCTTGGCGACGCCCCAGCGCACCGCGCGCGACCCCTTGGTCGAGCCCACACCCATGATCGCCGAGGTGATCACATGCGTGGTGGAGATCGGCGCGTGGAAGATGAACGCGGTGGTGAACATGATGCCCGCGCCGGTCGTCTCGGCGGCGAAGCCCTGCGGCGGGTCCAGCTCGATGATCTTCCGCCCGAGCGTGCGCATGATGCGCCAGCCGCCCGCGTACGTACCGAGCGAGAGCATGATCGCGCAGGCGAACTTGACCCACACCGGAATCGGGTCGCTCGGGTTCTCGATATCGGCGATGACCAGGGCCATCACCACGATGCCCATGGTCTTCTGCGCGTCCTGGAGACCATGCCCGAGCGCCATTCCCGCGGCCGAGACGGTCTGCGCGATACGGAATCCCCGCTTGGCCTTGTGCGGATTGGCTCTCCGGAACATCCACATGATCGCGACCATCACCAGATAGCCGACGAGGAGCCCGACGATCGGCGACAGGAACATCGGAATGACGATCTTCTGGAGCACTCCGGACCAGATGACGTCGATCCCCCCGGCGAGCGCCGCGCCGACCATGCCGCCGAACAGCGCGTGCGAGGACGACGAGGGCAGCCCGAAGTACCAGGTGACCATGTTCCAGACGACGGCTCCGACCAGCGCGGCGAAGAGAATCCACATTCCCTTGCGCCCCTCGGGCGTCTGGATCAGCCCCTCGCTCACGGTCTTGGCGATCCCGCTGCCCAGGAAGGCGCCGGCGAGGTTCATCACGGCCGCCATGGCCAGCGCGGCGCGCGGGGTCAGGGCCCGTGTGGAGACGGAGGTCGCGATCGCGTTCGCGGAGTCGTGGAAGCCGTTGGTGTACGTGAATCCGAGCGCGACGCCGATGGTCACGATCAGGGCGAAGGTGTCCACGAGGTTCAGGACTCCTTGACCGCGATGGTCTCCACCGTGTTGGCGACGTGCTCGAACGCGTCGGCCGCCTCTTCCAGCACGTCCACGATCTGCTTGAGCTTGAGCACCTCGATGGCGTCGTACTTGCCGTTGAAGAGGTGGGCGAGCAGCTTGCGGTGGACCTGGTCGGCCTGGTTCTCCAGCCGGTTGATCTCGATCCAGTACTCCGTGAGGTTGTCCATGGTCCGCAGGTGCGGCATGGCCTCGGCGGTCAGCTCGGCGGCCCTGGCGAGTACCTCGACCTGCTGCTCGACGCCCTTGGGCAGCTCCTCGACGTTATAGAGGACGACCAGGTCGACGGCCTCCTCCATAAAGTCCATGATGTCGTCGAGAGACGACGCGAGGGAGTAGATGTCCTCACGGTCGAACGGCGTGATGAACGAGGAGTTCAGCTGGTGGAAAATCGCGTGAGTCGCGTCGTCACCGGCGTGTTCCGCTGCCCGCATCCGCTCCGCGATCTCGGCTCGGGCGGAGGGGTCCGCCCCGAGCAGTTCCATCAGGAGCTTGGAGCCCGTGACGATGTTGTCCGCGGACGCGGCGAACATGTCGTAGAAGCTCGTCTCCCTGGGGGTCAGACGAAAGCGCACGTGGGATCCTCGGGGTGTTCAGGTTTCGGTCAGGCTGATGCTAGGCGCATCATCCGGCCGCGGCTAACCGGCCGCCCACCAGTGTCGCGCATGAGGCACAGTGAACAGCACGGAGCTGGAGCCGACGCCCGACGCGCCCCCGTGAAATCCGCTAAAATATACCCACGGGGGGTACCCGGACTATGAATTTCCCGACAGTTCATATCAGGAGGACGCGATGACGACGACCGAAGCCGACGCGGCGACCGCGGCGCCCTCCATCGAGGCCCCGGACGACCACGCCGTGCACGGCTACCACCACCAGAAGGACGAGCACCTCAAGCGGCTGCGCCGCATCGAGGGCCAGGTGCGCGGGCTCCAGCGGATGGTCGACGAGGACGTTTACTGCATCGACATACTCACTCAGGTCTCGGCCAGCACGAAGGCCCTCCAGTCCTTCGCCCTGCAACTCCTGGAGGAGCACCTCAGGCACTGCGTGGCGGACGCGTCAGCGAGGGGCGGCGACGAAGTCGACGCCAAGGTGGAGGAAGCCACCAAGGCCATCGCCCGCCTCCTGCGCACCTGACCGGCCGTGGGCGGGTTCCCGCTGCCTGACCGGCCGTGGCGCGGGCCCTGCGCTGACCGGCCGTGGCGCGGGCCCTGCGCTGACCGGCCGTGGCGCGGGTCCCAGGGCCGGTCAGGCAGCGCCGGGACCCGCACCACGCGCGGTCAAGCGTCAGGCCCGTCCACAACCCTGAGCACCTCGTCGATCCGATCGGCCGTGAGCCGCTCATCCGCCGCGGACGCCGCGATGATCAGCTCGCCGCACAGCTCGATCTCAGCGAGGGCGACGTGGTCGTGCACCGCGGCCTTGCTCGGCATCGGAGCCACCTGCATCACCTCTCCCTTCCCCGCCTCCGCTCCCTAGAGTAGGGACGCCCCCGCGCCCCGCGCATGGCACGGACGGGCTATTCTCCGCGCGTCACGACACCCCCCGCGCGCCCGCGCCGCGCCCGGCGCCGTACCGCGCCGCGCCGCGCCGCCCTAGGGTCTGTCGGCTACCCCGCCTCCCACTCCTCAGCGATCTTGCCCGCGAAGATGTCGCCCGCGGCGGGCAGTTCCGCGTCCACCGGCGCCCCGAAGCCGTAGAGCAGGGTCGTCGACGCCACCTCCACCGCGCCGGGCGTCCCGCCGTCGCCAGCGCCCTCACCCGTGCCCTCACCCGTGCTCGCGTCGCCATGGCCGCTCGCGCCCGCGTCGCCGCCCGCGTTCTGCGTGAAGTGGAACTGGTGCCGTACCTTCCGCAGCCGCCCCTGGTCGTCGAGGTACGCGTCGAAGGACACCCCGCGCCTGCTGAACCCTTTCGCCGCGGCGAGCAGCGCCCCCCGGTTCTCCTTGGACGCGGCCTTCGCGGCCCGCCCGATATCGGCCGTCCCCCGGTAGTGCCGCACCGTGACCCCGGCCAGCCGGGTCTTGCCGACGTACGTCACGGACCGCGCCCCGCGCAGCAGCTCCGCCGCGGCCATCGGGTCGGTCACCCCGCCCGTGACCAGGTTCCCGTCCGAGAGCGTCGTCGTATCGACCCGCACCCATTTGTCCGCGGGCACGCCCGCGCCACGGTTCTTCATATACAGCGCGCCGGGCGCGAGCAGTTCGGTGATCGGCTGCCGTCCGGGCTCCCCCGACGGCTCCTGGGGCAGCGTCACCTTCAGCCGCCCGACCCGCGCCCTGAAGTCGTACGCGCCCCGGCCCCGGATGGTGACCCGCGTCCCGCCGGTCGCCATCTCCATCGCCGTACGGGCCTTGGCGCTCCCCGCGTCCTCCAGCGCCGCCGCGGCCTGGTGCACGGTGGCCAGCGCGTCCCCCGGCGTCTCGACGTCGGCCGCCGCACCGCCGCCCGAACACCCGACCGCGCCCGACATCACCAGAACCGCGGCGGCGACGGCCGCACCGCCTCCGCGCCCGTGCTGCTGCACCACCATCGCCTGCCTTCCCCCAGCACCGGCCGTCCGCCCGCGGGACCCGTCGTCGTCGTTCCGCTTAACGACCGGTCCTGGCACCCGTCACGGGCCGGGTCGTACCGTGGAACCCGTGGCACCACCGGAACAGCACCGCACCACCACGGCCGAACAGGGTCGTTTCTGCTTCGCCCGCTGCGTCTGCGGCTGGCGCGGCCCGGCCCGCAGGGCGCGCTCCAAGGCACGTGCGGACGCCGAGTCCCACGACCGCGCCGCCCTGAGCCCACCCGAGGCCTGAGCCCTGGCCGAAAACGACTGATCCCCCCCCCATACGGCCCAGCCCGCCCCGCGCCAACTGGCGCTCCCCGCGCGCGGGCGCTCCTCTGAAGGGGTGAGCCCCCGCCGCGCAGGCCGAGCACACCCGACGCCCCGAGCGGGCCGTACGGCCGTCAGGCTGGCGTTCGGCACGTCAGCCCTGTGCGCCCTGACCGCCGTACTCCTGTACCTCGACCTCGTACCGCCCCTGCCCTGACGCCCTGACGGCCAGCCAGACCCCTGGGCAAGCCAGCCGGGCCCCTGGGCGGCGCGCCGGACCACGGGAGCGTCAGGCCGCGAGCCCCTTCTCTCCCTCAGGTCCGCCCGCCGCCGACCGCGGCTCCGGCAGCTCCACCGCTCCCGCCTCCGCCTCCGTCTCCGAGCCCTGTCGCGCCCGCACCAGCCAGGCCAGCCGCCGCGACCGGGAGACCGCCCGCGTGAGCCGCGTGAGCAGGGCCGTCGCCAGTGGCGCGAGCAGCAGCGTCACCGCCGTGCCCAGCGCGAATCCGCCGATCACGTCCGTCGGATAGTGCACCCCGAGGAACACCCGCAGGACGCCCTCCAGCACCGCGAGCCCGATCGCCGCCAGGCCGAACTTCCGGTGGGCGACGAACAGTCCGACGCCCAGCGCCATGGCCAGCGTCGCGTGGTCGCTCACGAAGGCGAACCCGGCCTTCCCGTCCACCAGCACCGCGAGACCCTCATGGTCGACGAACGGCCGCGGCCGTTCCACGAACCCCCGGATCGGCACGTTCACCAGCGTCGCGCCCGCGGCGGCGAGCGGGGCCCAGAGCACGGCGGCGACGGTCCCCTCGGGGTCGGCCCCGCGCCGTACGGTGATCCAGCACCACAGCACCAGCAGCACCATCGCGGCCAGCAGCCCGTACTCGCCGACGAACGCCAGGGTCTGGTCGAGCCAGCCCGGAGTGCGCTCGCTCAGGCCGTTGATGTCGTACAGCAGCTCGACGTCGGGGTTGGACCCGGAGTTGTCCAGTACAGCCATGGTGCCGTGGCCCCTTGTCCTCGTCGCCGGGGTGGTGCTCCCGATAGTGATGCTCCGTCAAGGGAACATCCCCATCCCCCCAAGGAACGTCCCTTTCCCCCGTCGCCGTTCCACTCTCCACCGAAAGATCACTTCGACGTTACCGAAGAGAGATCCATCACCGCAGCTCAAGGCCATGGCTTAGCAGAGAGTTCAAGCCACGGCTTCGGCCGTGGGCAGCGCCTTCGCACCCGCTTCCGTCACGCGCGTGGCCCCGAAGTAGTCGGGCGTGTCGACCGGCGCGAACCGGATCACCGCGCCCGGCCGGGGAGCGTCGATCATGTACCCGCCGCCCACATAGATGCCGACATGCCGGATGGCCCGCGAATTGGTCAGATCGTCCGAGAAGAACACCAGGTCGCCGGGGAGCAGTTCGTCTCGCTTGGGGTGCGGCCCGGCGTTGTACTGGTCGTTGGCGACGCGCGGCAGCGTGACCCCGACCTTCTCGTACGCCGCCTTCGTCAGCCCGGAGCAGTCGAACCGGCCGCCGTCCTCGGGTGTGCCGTCCCCGCCCCACAGGTACTCGGTGCCGAGTTTGTCCTGCGCGAAGGAGATCGCGCCCGCCGCCTGCCGCGAGGGGTCGACCCGCCCGACCGGCCGGGCGAAACTCTTCTCCAGCTCCTGGATGTTCTTCACGTAGTTCTGCGTCTCGCGGTACGGCGGCACCCCCTGGTACTTGATGACCGCGTACGCCCCCGCGTTGTACGCCGCGAGCATGTTGTGCGTCGGGTCGCCGGGCGCGTCCTTCACGTACTCGGCCAGCTTGCAGTCGTACGAGGCGGCCGAGGGGATGGCGTCGGCGGGGTTCCACACGTCCTTGACCCCGTCGCCGTCCCCGTCGACGCCGTGCGCCGCCCAGGTGCCGGGGATGAACTGGGCGATGCCCTGGGCCTGCGCCGGGCTCTGCGCCTTCGGGTTCCAGCCGCTCTCCTGGTACAACTGCGCGGCCAGCAGGGCCGGGTTGATGGCCGGGCAGAGGTTGCCCCACTTCTGCACCACGGGCTGGTACTCGGCGGGCACCGCGCCCTTGGCCAGGCCGACGGCGGCCTTGCCCGCGCCGCCCGCGAGGTTCCCGGCGACGATGACGGTGCCCACGACGATGAGCAGGACGAAGCCGAGCATGCCCGCGAGCCCGGCACCGGCCGCTGCCAGCCACGCCTTACGCACCGTCAACCACCTCTCACGCCCCGGCAATCCATGCCCAAGTCTAGGACCGCCGAATCGCCGTACGGGCGTGGATCGCAAGCCGGTACGGCGATGAGGCACGCTCGGTCAGGAGGCCTTCACGCGGCCAGAGCCACCGCGTCCACCGCCGGTGTCCGCACGATCCGCGCCGCCGTCCCCAGCACCTGGCCCGGCGTCGCCCCGGCCAGGTGCTGCTGCCCGAACTCCCGGCCCCGGTAGGGGGTGGCCGTGCGTCAACCATGACGACGGTCCTGCCGTGCGCCCGTACGGCCTCCTGGAGCAGCCGCAGCACATCGCGCGCGCTCCGGGTGTCCAGCGCGCCGGTCGGCTCGTCGGCGAAGACCACGCTCGGCTCGGCGACCAGGGCGCGCGCGATGGCGACGCGCTGCCGCTGCCCGCCGGACAGCTCGTCGGGCCGGTGCCCGAGCCGGTCCCCGAGCCCTACCTGCGCGAGGATCTCGCGGGCCCGGTGCTTGTCGATCCGCCGTCCGGCGAGCTTCAGCGGCAGGGTGGTGTTCTGCTCGACGGTGAGTGTCGGCAGCAGGTTGTACTGCTGGAACACGAACCCGATCCGCCGCCGCCGGAACCTGGTCAGCTCGGCCTCGCTCCCCCCCCGGTCATCTCCAGCCCTTCCGACTCCCTCTCCCTTTCCCACCCGTACGACGAAACATCACGCTGCCCTCTCCGCGTCCTCTCCGTAGGCGCGCCTTGCGCCCCGCCTACGAAGCTAGGGACGCCGACGACGGCACACACTGGCCGTACGCCCCGAGTGCGGGGTGGTGCTGGGTACACCCATCGACCGCCCCTACTAGCACTCAGAGCACACTCTGAGTACACTCTGAGTATGAGCATCGCGTACTCGGCGTCCGAAGCGGAATCCGTCTCGTTCACCGATCTGTCCCGGAACCCGAAGGCCGTCGCCGCCAGGGCCGCCGCCCTGGGATGCCTGCGCGTCACACACCGGGACGCGCCCGACATGGTGCTGACCACGGCCATACAGGCGGAGCGCAGCGAGGAGAGCCTGACCACCGCGTCCCGGCTGTTCCTCGCGCTGATGAAGCAGGACGACGGCGCCAAGTCGCTGCTGCTCGCGCTGCCCGAGGTGTTCCCGTGGGTGCGCCACCTGGACGCTGAAGAGGTCCGGGAGTTCACCGTCGAGCTTCTGGACGCGCTGTCCGACGCCGCCGAGCTGGGCGCCAGGGAGGCCGTGCACCGGGCGATCGTCTCGTGGCGGGCGACCGCCCGTGTCAATGCCGACCCTGACCAGCTCAGGGACGCGCTCCGCCCGCTCGGTGACGCCGACCACGGCACCGTCGAGGTGCACGAGTGAGCCCGAAGAAAGGCGACCGGGTCAGTGTCCCGCCGCTGAGCGGCTGGAACGTCATCCACGGGACCACGGAAGCCGCGACCGGCTGGGAGGAGCTGTGCCGAGTGGCGCTGCCGAACGCCCACCGCTGCCTGGAGGCCCTTCGCGCAGACCCGTTGTCGCGGTCCAACTGGAACCGCCAGCATCAACTCCGCGGCAGGCACGCCACCAGACAGTGGAAGGGCTCCGAACTGGAGCAGTGGGAGTACGAGATCACCAGCGGCGGCCGGATCCGCTACCTGGTCAGCCCGGAAACCTCGACGGTGATCCTGGTGTACGCCTCCCCGCGGCACCCAAAGGACACCGAGTAGCCCCCGGCACTGCCCGCTCAACGCGCCGCCGCCCCGCACGCCCGCTCACCCCGGCCCGCTTGTCCACAGCCTGTGGACGAGCGGGCCGGGGTCCCGCGCGAGACCCCCGCCGCACTCCACCCAGAGCAGCTTGCCGGGCCGCGCCCACCCGAACTCGTCCCCCGCCAGGCTGTACGCGCCCCACTTCTCGGCGCACAGTTGCACGAGGAAGAGCCCGCGCCCCGACTCGGCGCACTCATCGGGTACCGGCGCGACGCCCTGGAACGGCGGCGGGATGTCGGGGTTGGTGTCCCACACTCCGACCCGCACCCTCCGCCGGGCCATCTGCCGCAGCCGGAGGGCGTACGGCCCGTCCGAGTAGTGGTGAGCGTTGGTGACCAGCTCACTGGCCAACAGCTCGGCCATGTCCGCGACTTCGTCGAGCCTGTGCGATGTGAGCACGGCGCGCAGGGTGGTGCGGGCGATTCCGGGGGCGCGGGGGTCGTGCGGAAGGTGGAGGGTGTAGGTCCAGGGGACGGTTACGGTGGCGCTCATCGGGTTCTCCGTTCAGACAGGGGGAGTTGACTGATGTCCCAGTGACCAGGTCGCTCCGTCGAGCGGGGTACTTCTGGGTGGGGGCCCGGATATAAGCTAGCCCAGATCATGTAATGCATTACATGGAATCCAGGGATTCCATTACAGATGCACTCGTGTGGGTGACCTGACCGAGGAGGACGCGGTGCCGCCGAGCACAACGCCAACAGCCCGCCGACAGCGGCTAGGTGCCGAACTGCGCAGGTTGCGCGAGCGGGCAGGGATGACCGCGACCGAGGCAGCAGCGCTTCTGGGCGGCAACCAGGCGCGCATCAGCAACATCGAGGCGGGCCGGTACGGCGTGAGCGCCGACCGTGTACGCACACTGGCCCGCAACTACGAATGCTCAGACACCGCCCTCGTCGAAGCCTTGGCGGCCATGACCGGCGAACGGAAGCGCGGTTGGTGGGAGGAGTACCGCGAGATCCTCCCGCCCGCGCTCCTCGACCTCGCCGAACTAGAGCACCACGCCCGTTCGTTGTGCGGCGCTATCACCGCCCGTATCCCCGGACTCCTCCAGACCGTCGACCACGCACGGGAGATCATTCGCCAGGCCGTTCCAGAACTCCCCCCACCCGACGTGGAGCATCGGGTGTCGTTCCGCGTCAAGCGGCAGGCTGTGCTCTACGGAGACAACCCCACGCCCTACCAAGCGATCATCCACGAGGCAGCGCTGCGCATGAAGGTCGGCGGCCCATCGGTCTCACGCGAACAGCTTCGTCGCTTGCTCGACGTGAGCAGCCTCGACCACATCACCCTTCGCGTCATCACCTTCGACGCTGGCGCTTACCCCGGTTCGGGACAGTCGATCTACTACGCGCACGGCCCTGTGCCGCAACTCGACACGGTTCACCTCGACCAGTCCCACGGGCTGGCGTTTCTGGATGCGGAAGCCCAGTTGCAGAAGTACCGAACACTGTTCGAGAAGCTGGAGTCCGTCGCACTCAGCCCGACTAAGTCCCAGAGCCTGATCCGCTCCATCGCCCACGACCTGTAGAGGATGCCCACGTGCTCACACACGTCTGGCAGCAGTCGTCCTACTGCTCCGAGGGAGACTCCTGTGTACGCGTAGCCACCGGGACCGCCCCCACGCCAACCATCCACCTCACCGAATCCGCCGACCCCACCCGAGCCATACTCACCACCACCCCCGCCGCCTTCACCGCCCTCCTCCACACCCTCAAGGAGACCGCACCCCATGCCTGACGACGTACCGTCGAACCTCACCTGGGTCCGGGCCGCGCCCGAGGACGCCACCGGGCCCGGCCCCTGGATCGAACTCGCCTTCGGCGAGGACGGCACCGACAACCCCCCGGTCTACATCCGCGAGACCAGCGACCCGGACAACGTCGTCACGACCACCCAACGCAAATGGGACGCCTTCGTACTCGGCGTACAGGCAGGCGAGTTCGACCACTTCGTGGAAGGCGTGGACGACACGAACGCCACCGAAGACAAAGCCTGATGGCTGGGCACGCCGGTACGACCACCCGGCTCGGCCCAGCTCCGCGGCAGGCGCCGAGCCGGGCCGGGCCGGGCCGGGCCGGGGACACCCTCAACTCCCTGGTTGAGCTGGCGCGATGACACCCGCGGGCAGCATAGCCAGGGCGGTGATCCCGTCGGAGTCGGACGGGATCAGCTGGACGCGGATGCCGTGCCGCATGGACAGGCGACCGACCACGAACAGTCCCATACGGCGCGAGACCGAGACATCCACGGTGGGCGGCGACGCCAGCCGCTCGTTGACCGCGCCGAGATCATCGGGCGAGAGGCCGACGCCCTCGTCGTGGATCTCGACCAGCACCCGGCCGTCGGGCAGCGCGCGACCGGTGACACGGACCTTGACCTGCGGCGGGGAGAAGGAGGTGGCGTTCTCCAGCAGCTCGGCGAGCAGGTGCACGAGATCGTTGACGACAGGCCCGGCGACCTCGGCCGCGGGTATCGCGGCCAGTTCGATGCGCTCGTACTGCTCCACCTCGGACGCGGCGGCGCGCAGCACGTCGACCAGCGGGACCGGCCGGGTCCATCGGCGGCCCGGCTCCTCGCCCGCGAGGACGAGGAGGTTCTCGCCGTTACGGCGCATACGCGCGGCGAGGTGGTCCAGCTTGAAGAGCAAGGCCAGCTGGTCCGGGTCGGTCTCTCGTTCCTCCATCTCGACGATGAGCGCGAGCTGACGGTGGATGAGACCCTGCGAACGCCGCGAGAGGTTGGTGAACATCGCGTTGACGTGGCCCCGCAGCAGCGCCTGCTCGACGGCGAGCCGTACCGCCTCGCGGTGGATGTTGTCGAACGCTACGGCGACCTCGCCGATGATGCCCCGCCCATAGCTGCCGACTCCCTCGATGGATGTGTCGATATCCATCGGATCCGCCTCAGAAACCTGCTTGACCAGTTCCGGCAGCCGTTCGTGAGCGATCCTGGTCGACACGTCACGGAGCCTACGCAGCGCTTTCGTCTTCCTGAACAGGGGAGGGATCGAGCGTCGCCTGCGGCGCGCCCGGAGAATGATCTCCGCGGCCTCCGTCTCCGCGTTCTTCAACTGCTCATCCGCGGCGCGCAGCAGCTCTTCGTTGCGCGTCCGGGCGTCCCGCAGCAGTTGGGCCGCCTCACGCCGGGCCTGCTGCCGGCTGTCCTCCACCTCGCCCTCGATGCGGAAACGCAGTTCCTGAACGTGCTCCTGCATCGCGGCGGCATCAGCCCGCGCCTGGGACCGGACGAGCTCTGCCTCCGCCTCTGCCTCTCGGCGCAGGCTCTCCGCCTGTTCGTGCGCCTTGAGCCGCAGCGCCTCCGACTCTCGCAGCGCCTCCGCCACCATCTCCTTGCTGGCCTGCTTGACCCGGCTCATCGGCGCCTGGACCTGCCGCAGCAGGTACCTGACGTCAGCCCACCGGGCACGCCATTCGTCGACCAGTTCCGGTTGGGCGGCGAAGTCGGACGGGACGTCGTGAGCGGGCGGCATCGGGTTCGACACCACTCGTACGAACTCCAGAAGCGCCGGCATCGGGAGGAGGCGCTTGCCCGTAAGCGCTTCGGTAATCCCGGCTCTCGACAGTTTGGGCCGCACCGACGCCTTGGCGATCTCGCTGTACGAAGGCGCTCCGTAGGCGATGTGCAGCCGGTTCAGCTCATCGGTGAACGCGGCGTAGGCGGCGTCGTACGCGGCGGCCGCCTCCAGGTCCTCCGGGTCTACCGCGTTGCCGCTCTCCGTCACACCCTGACCCCTTCAACTCCCGTGCACGGCAACAGTAGAGGGGCGTTTTCCGAACGTCTACGGAGTGCGTCGAACGATCCCGAACGGCGCTGTCACCCGCTGGCCGATGCCCGCTGTTCGGCACACGGCACGTGGCGTACGGGTACCCCCGACCTTGTCCGGATGGCTGGATAGCCCCAAGACCAGCCTTTTTGCTGGTCCTATGGACGACATCGAACCCACACCGCGCAGTGGCGCCACCCGCGCACCCGACTCTTCCCCTTCGCCGCGATCCGAAGGCCGCTCGACGCGTCAGCGCACGCTCGACCTGATCGGGATGCTCGCGCTGCTCGGCCTCTCGGCGGGCGTGTACATCCTCCTCGGGGACGCCGGGTTCTCCATGGTCGTCGGGGCCGTCGTCAGTCTGTACGGGGTGTGGCGCGCCCGGCGGTGAATCGACGGCAGTCGGTTGCCTACTGGCGAGGGTCGTGGATCCAATGGCTGACATGATCAGCCGGGCGCGCCCGCCGCGGCGAGACGTGACGCACGTAAACCGCCGGCCCCGGCCGGCGCGCGATCCGGGCGAACTGCGACCGCATCACCCCAAGGGAGACACCAGCCGATGAACACGCCACCCTCGCCATCCGGAGCCAGGCGCATAGAGGGGTCCTCCGTCCGCCTGGGCGCTCTCGTGCCGCTGACGCGGCCCGGCTGGGCCGAGGCGGGCCGGCACCTGCTCGCAGGACTCGACCTGGCCGTTCGCGAGGTCAACGACGCCGGCGGGATCGACGGCAGACCACTGGAGTTGGTGGTACGGGACACCGCGGCCGATCCAGAGCGGGCCGCGGCGGCCGTGGACGAACTGGCCGCCCTGGGCGTGGCCGCCGTGGCGGGCGAATACCACAGCGTCGTCGCCCGCGCCGCAGCCGCACGGGCCGACGCTCTCGGCATGCCGTTCCTCTGCTCGTCCGCGGTGCTTGACGCGCTCACCGATGAGCCGACGGAGTGGGTCGCGCGCTTGGCCCCACCCCAGTCCCACGGCTGGCGGGTCTACGCGGACTTCCTCCTCGGCGCGGGCCGGAGTCGGATCGCCGTGGCGACCCAGCCGAGTGTCTACTGGGCGTCCGGGACCCGCGTTCTGCGGGACCACATCGCTCCCCGCGGCGGCGCCGTCGTCGAACTCGACACGAACGCGCTCACCCCCGCGGCCCTGTGCGACGCGCTCGTCGACCACGGCGCGACGGCGCTCCTCCTGCTGGTCGGCCATCCGGAACCAGCGGTGCCGATCGTCAGGGCCGTCCGGGGCGACCGGCGGCTCGCGGAGATCTTGATCGGCGCTCCGGCCGGACAGCCAGAGTTCGCCGAATGGGCCGCGGCGCTGAGCGAGGACGGCGCTGGGATTCCGTTCCTGCGCTACCTGCCCGAGCGCCTCGGTCCGCTCGGCGAACGCGTCGGGAATGAGCTCCGAGAGCGGCTGGGCGAAGCGCCCTCCTTCGTCGCCTTCGAGGGCTGGGACACTGTCACCGTCCTCGCCGACGTGCTGCGTTCTCACGGCATGGACCAGGCGGCCATCGCCGAGTCATGGCCGCACGTGGCGGTCGAGGGCACCCGCGGGCCGATCCAGTTCTCCCGCACTCCGGGCATCAGCGTCTGGCAGCGGGCTCGGACACCGATCCAGGTCGTCGATCGGGACCCGGCGGAACCCGATCGCTTTCGTATCCTCCACGTCGGCTGAGAAAGCTGGGTGATCGATTGGCCACGCTCGCTTCCGCGCGGTACGACCGGGCAGGGCCGCCTGACGAACGGTGACCGGCCCAGGCACACTTCACCTGTACGGATACGAGTCTCACGATCGTGGAGGATGACGGTGATCACGCTCACCAAGGACGACGGCCCGGCGGATCTGGACGGGGTGACCCACCTGTCCCTGGGGGTCTCCTGGGACCCCACCGCCGGCAGCAGCGGCGGGGTGATGGGCAAGTTCAAGCGCAAGACCGGCACCGACCTCGACCTGATCGCCATCGTGATGCAGGGCGACGAGCCGGTGCGGCTGGCCGGTCTCGACTCCCTGGACCCGCTGGGCAACGGCTCGCTGGTGCACAGCGGGGACAACCAGACCGGACACGGTGACGGCGACGACGAAACGGTGACCGTCGAGTTCGAACGGATCCCGGCCCCCGTCACGTCCATCGTGTTCATCGCCGCCGCGTACAAGAAGCGCAGCTCGTTCCAGATGGCGCGCAACGTGAGCTTCAAGGTGTACGACGCGACGGGCGGCGCCACTCAGCAGGTCGCCGACATCTGGCCGAGCCTGCTCAGCCAGGACAACGGCTGCGCCATCGCCAAGGCCGTGCGGGTCGGCGGGGCCTGGAAACTCCAGGTGATCAACGAGACCGGGAAGATCAAGCAGGGCGACGAGCACTCCCTGATGCGCTTCGCCGTCAGCAAGTAGCCCCAGCCGACCCGGTCACCCGATGTCCGGGATGAGACGCTTCCAGAGCCTCGTCCGCTGGAGACGAGGGCAGCGGACGGAACTCGACTGCGGACGGCGCGGGAGCGAGCTGCCGGAGCGGGGGGGGGGGGGCCGCCGGCGCGCCGCCCCCCGGCGCAAGGCCAAGACCGGGGCCCCCA